>JBHJND010000623.1:0-7525 GCA_048497655.1 Caballeronia novacaledonica | reverse complement strand
AAGCCGGTGGTCGATCCGCAGACGCTGCAGGCGGTGATCACCTGCCGTTACGACGTGCTGGCCAAGTACGCCCGCTCGCTCAAGCGCATCTATGGCGAGGAGATCGCCAAGCTGCGGCGCGTCTCTCCGGAGGATGCGCGCGCGCTCCGTGGGGTGAAGCCCGGGCTGCTGGTGCGCGACGAGAAGATGCTGCGCGAAGCGGAGCGCGCCAGGCTCGCCGCCGCGCTGCTGAAGTCGCGCACCCTGCAGACGATGGTCGCCATGCGGCGCGAACTTGCCGCCGTATGGGGGCGGTCCACCGCCACGCGCGAGCAGCTCGCCAGGCAGTTGCAGGACTGGTGCGAGCGGGCGGAGGCCAGCGGCATCCGCTCGCTGGCGGAGTTCTCGCAGCAGCTTCGACGCTACGCTTGATGGGCAGAGCCCCGGCCGGGCGGACAGCCGGCTGCCGGAAGGTTCCGTGGAGGGGGTAGTCGCCGCGACGGCGCCACGCTTAACCGCAACAAGCCAGGGCGCCTTGTCGATGTCGTCCCGGCGCGCGTCATCTGGGCACTGAGCCGCCGCGCCCTACTGCAGTTCGAACCAATACGCAGCCAGCCCGCGTCCTCGCGAGGCCAGCGCCTCGCCGGGCTTGTCCTTCAGATAGCGGTCGAGAAACTCGATGCCGTAGCGGTTGATCAGCGCCGCATTGGGCCGCGCCTTCAGGCACGCCGCCACCTCGGGCGTTCCGGTGCACAGCAGGTTGGTCCACTCGAAGTGCGAGCCGCCATTCAGTTTCACGAAGAACTTCGGCGGCGCGGTGGTGGCGTAGGCGCCCTGCGGTGCCTCGAGGCTCGTCGTCATGCCCCAGTCGAGCGCCGCGCCCTGGTACATCACCGGCACCCGCAGCCGCGACAGGGTGCCGTGCGCGATGAACGGCAGCACGTACGGCGACAGCGCCAGCACCGCCCTGACCTCCGGCGTCTTCCACGTCGGCCAGCCGCCGGCCATGCCAATCACCGCGTAGCCGCCCAGCGAATGGCCGACGGCGCCGATGCGCGAAGTGTCGGCGATACGCGCCAGCTGCGGGTCGGCCGCCACCAGCCTGATCACCGCACGCAGGTCGTGCAGGCGGCCGATCTCGCTGCGCTCGTTCCAGCCCGCCGGGTCGAGGAACGACTTGTCGACGCGCATCCGGCCGAGGTTCACTTCGCCGCTGCCGATCGCGCACGCCGCGTCCGCATGGTCCGGCGCGGCCACCACGTAGCCCGCCCGCGCCAGTTCCTCGGTCAGGAGAATCGACTGCAGCGCGCAGCCGCCCCAGCCGTGAGAGAACAGCACCAGCGGCACCGGCGGGCACGCGGCGGGCGGCGCATCCCTGGCGACGCTGCTGGCAAAGCCGTTGTTCGAGCGAGAGCGTGAGAGCCTCTGCTCCGCTGCCGCCGTCGGGTACCACACCGCCACCTTGCGGCCGCTGTCCAGTTCCAGCACGCGATAGCCGGCCGAGAAGGGGCCGCCGCAATCGGCGGCCTGCGCGGGCAGGCACGCGCTGAGTCCGAGCGCGAGGGCGCCAAGCAACGAGGAAATGGTTCGGCCGGATACGGACATGCTGCAGGGTAACAACGGACGCGGAGCGTAGAGCGGTGACGGCATTGCGGTCGAGGAGTTCCGCCGCAACCGGGTTCGTACGGGTCGCGGTGAGCAAGAGCGCGGACGCGACCCTGCCGAAACAGTCAGGGCCTGCGAGTTGCGTGTGGACGCCGGGGCGGGCAGCCTGCTAAGTTCTGGCCCTTCTCGCGCAGCCGGGAGCGCGCAGTTCCAGCGGTTGGGCTCGCGAGCAAATTTCCAAGAACTCTCTCCCCGGGATTCCGTCCGTTGCCGCCGAAGCCAGCCATGGTCCTGTTCGAACACGCCGACGTTCTCGACCCCGTTGCCGGGCGCCTGCTGAAAGACCGCTTCGTGCGCGTCGACGGCGCGACCATCGAGGCGGTCGGCGACAAGCCGCTGCCGGTGCCGGCGGGCGCGCGGGTGATCGACGCCGCCGGCCGCGTACTGATGCCGGGGCTGATCGACTGCCACGTGCATTGCCTCGCTTCGCAGGTGAACCTGGGCAAGATGGCCGGTGTGCCGAACGTATTGGCGGCGTTGCGCGCGGTGCCGCTGCTGCGCGGCATGCTGTACCGGGGC
Organism: Caballeronia novacaledonica; assembly: GCA_048497655.1. Classification (GTDB taxonomy): domain Bacteria; phylum Pseudomonadota; class Gammaproteobacteria; order Burkholderiales; family Burkholderiaceae_F; genus JADJWR01. Next base: position 5,362 of record JBHJND010000623.1, on the reverse strand, counting down.
TTTACCACCGTGCGCGACGCCGGCGGCGCGGACTTTTCGCTGGCCGAGGCCACGCGTACCGGCGTGATCGAGGGGCCGCGCATCTACCCGTCGGGCAAGGCGCTGTCGCAGACCGGCGGGCACGGCGATTTCCGCGAGCGCAACGACATCCTCGAGCCGTGCGCCTGCACGCCCAAGCTGGGCGCGATCGCTCGCGTGGCCGATGGTGTCGATGCGGTGCGGCTCGCCGCGCGAGAAGAGATCCAGAAGGGTGCCACGCAGATCAAGATCATGGCCTCCGGCGGTGCCGCCTCGCCGAACGATCCGATTCACTGGCTCGGCTACAGCGAGGACGAGATCCGCGCCATCGTCGAGGAAGCGGGCAATGCCGGCACCTACGTGATGGCGCACGCCTACACCGGGCGCGCGATCGCCCGCGCGGTGCGCTGCGGCGTGCGCACGATCGAGCACGGCAACCTGGTCGATGCCGACGCTGCGCGGGTGATGGCCGAGCACGGCGCGATTGCCGTGCCGACGCTGGCCACCTACGAAGCGCTCGCCGCCGAAGGCGCAGCGCTCGGCTTCCCGGCCGAGTCGGTGGCCAAGATCGTGTCGGTGCGCGGCGACGGGCTGCGCTCGCTGGAAACCTTCGCCCGCGCCGGCGTGCGCATGGCGTTCGGCTCCGACCTGCTGGGCGAAACACAACGCCTGCAGAGCGAAGAGTTCGCGCTGCGCGCCGGCGTGCTCGGCGCCGCCGAGGCGATCCGCGCCGCGACCACGCACGCCGCCTTCGTGCTGAACATGGAAGGCCGGCTGGGCACGGTCGCGGCAGGAGCAGTCGCCGACCTGCTGCTGATCGACGGCAACCCGCTCGAGAAGATCGATCTGCTGCGCGGCCAGGGCGAGTCGATACCGCTCATCATGCAGGCCGGCTGCATCGTCAAGGACCTTGCCCAGGGAGGAGAGAGCCATGTCCGTTACACGTCGTGAACTTATTGCCACACCGCTCGCCGCCGCGCTTGCCTCGGCGCTTCCCGCCGGCGTGCTCGCGCAGGCTGGCGAGCCGTTTCGCGTCGGCGCACTGAACCCGATCACCGGCGCCGGCAGCCCTTACGGCCCCGGCATGCAGCGCGCGATCCTGATGGCGATCGAGGAGGTCAATGCCGCCGGCGGTGCCGGCGGGCGCAGGCTGGAAGCGTTCGCGGAGGACACGCAGACCAAGCCCGATGCGGCGGTGCTGGCGGCGAAGAAGCTGATCGACGTCAACAAGGTGCAGGCGGTGCTTGGCACCTGGTCCTCCGGCGTGACGCTGGCGGTGATGCCGCTCACCGACGAGGCAAACCTGATCCAGATGAACGTCTCCGGCGCACCGGCGATCTCCACGCAGGACAAGAAGGACCTCGTCTGGCGCTACCAGGCCACCAACGACCGCTTCGGCGCGGCGTTCGCCGAGATCGCCGCCAAGCGCGGCTACAAGCGGCCGGCGACGATGGCGTTCAACAACGCCTCCGGCATCGGCAATACCGAGGGATTCCGCAAGGCGTGGGAAAAGCGTGGCGGCAAGGTGGTGGCGAGCGTGGTCTACGAGCCGAACCGCCCCAGCTACCGCAGCGAACTGCAGAAGGTGCTGGCCGAGAAGCCGGACGTCATCGTCACCGGCTCGTACCTGCCGGACACGACCATCATCATCCGCGAGTGGTTCCAGAGCGGCGACAAGAACGCCTGGATCATCCCCGGCTGGGCAGCGAACCCCGACCTGGTCAAGGCGCTGGGCGCGGAGGCATGCGAGGGGCTGATCTCGGTGGACACGGTGTCCGCCGAGAACAGCGGCGCCTTCAAGCACTTCGATGCGATGTACACCAAGGCGATGGGCCGCCCGGCGACGACCAACGTCTACGCGCCGATGGCCTATGACATGCTGATCGTGCTGGCACTGGCCATGGAAGCCGCCGGCCCTGGCGCGACCGTGGCGCAGATCAACGCCAGGATCCGCGACATCGCCAACCCGCCGGGCACGCCCGTTTCGACCTTCGCCGAGGGCAAGGCGGCGCTGTCGAAGAAGCAGAAGATCAACTACGAAGGCGCCTCCAGCAAGCTCGATTTCGACCAGTACGGTGACGTGTCGCCGGATTTCGGCGTCTACGTGATCGAGAAGGGGCAGCTCGTCCGGCGCGACGTGGTTTCGATACCGGCCGACTATCGACCATGACGTTGGCCGAGGTCGCGAACCTCGCCGTCAACGGACTGGTCGAGGGCGCGGTCATCGCGCTGCCGGCGCTCGCGCTGACGCTGGTGATGAGCATCGCCCGCTTCCCCAACGCGGCCACCGGCGACCTGATGACGCTCGGCGCCTACGTGGCGGTCGGCGTGCAGGCGCTGCTCGTCGGTTCCGCCTTCGGTGCGCCGATGATCGGCATGGCGGTAGCCACGCTGGCTGCCGTTATCGCCTGCGCGATCGTCTCGGTTGCTGCCTACGAGCTGATCTTCCGCCGGCTCGGCCGCGCGGCGATGGTGGCCAGCCTGCTGGCATCGATCGGCCTGGCCTTCCTGATCCGCAGCCTGATCACGCTGCTGGTGGGCCACGAGCAGCACACCTTCGCCTTGCCGCTGGTGCGCGCCTGGAACTTCGGCGGCCTGCGGATCCTGCCGAGCGATCTGGTGATCGGCGCCGTGGCGGCGGTGGTGCTGGCGGCGGTGTTCGCGTGGCTGCGTTTCGGCCGCAGCGGACGGCTGCTGCGCGCCGTGGCCGACAACCCGGACCTGGCGCGACTGTCGGGCATCCGCGCGCAGCGGCTGATGTGGCTGCTGTGGGCGCTGGCGGGTGCGCTGTCGGCGATCGGTGGCGTACTGCTCGGCGTGAAGTCGGTGGTGATGCCCGAACTCGGCTGGGAACTGCTGCTGCCAGCGTTCGCCGCGATGATCCTAGGCGGCATCGGCAGCCCGGCGGGCGCGGTGATCGGCGCGCTGCTGATGGGCGTCGGGCAGGAACTGTCGGTGCCGCTGGTGGGGCCGACCTACAAGATCGCCGTGGCCTTTGGGGTGCTGTTCGTGGTGCTCCTGCTGCGCCCGGCGGGGCTGCTCGGCCGGCCGGAACTGGCGCGCTGATCGACGCGGGCCGATGGACGCCTACCTCGTCGCCGTCGGCTCGGTGGTGCTGATCTACGCGCTGCTGGCCATCGGCCTGAACCTGCAGTACGGCGAGACCGGCCTGATCAACTTCGGCCACGTCGCCTTCTTCGCGCTCGGCGCCTACACCTCGGCGCTGCTGGCGCTGCGCGGCTGGCCGCTGCCGGTGACCTTTGCCGTCGCCGCGGCGGTGGCGGCGGTGGCGGCGGTGCCGCTGGGCTTGGCGGCGCTGCGGCTGCGCGCCGATTACCTGGCGATCGTGACGCTGGGATTCTCCGAGACCGTGCGCCTGGTGCTGCAGGAGGAGCGCGCGATCACCCACGGCGTGCAGGGCGTGCCCGGCATTCCGAAGCTGTTCGGCGCCCTCGGTGGCCGCAGCACCGACCTGGCGATCCTGCTGGCGCTGCTGGCGGCCGTGGCGCTTGCCGCCTGGGCGACCCACCTGCTGAAGGCGAGCCCGTTCGGCCGCCTGCTGCGCGCGATCCGCGACAACGAGGCGGCGATCACCGCGCTCGGCAAGGACCCGGCGCGCTACAAGATCCAGGTGTTCATGTTCGGCGCGGCGCTTGCCGGCATCGCCGGTGCCTTCTACGCGCACTTCATCACCTTCATTTCGCCCGAGCAGTTCGTGCCGCTGGTCACCTTCTACGTGTGGATGAGCATCATCCTGGGCGGCGTCGGCTCGCTGCGCGGTTCGCTGGCCGGCACGCTGATGCTGGTGGCGTTCCTCGAGGGTTCGCGCTTTATCCGCGACCTCGTTCCGGGCGTGGCCGAAGTGCAGATGGCGAGTGTGCGGCTGGCCATCGTCGGCCTGGCGCTGATCCTGTTCGTGCTGTACCGGCCACAGGGCCTGTTCGGTCGGCGCGCGAACTGATGCTCGACGTCCGCAACGTCTGCGTCGAGTTCGATCGCTTTCGCGCCGTCGACGGGGTGACGCTCTCGGTGGCGCCGACGGCGATCGTCGGCATCGCCGGCACCAACGGCGCCGGCAAGACGACGCTGTTCGGTGCCATCGCCGGGCAGCTGCCGCTGGCAAGCGGCGAGATCGTCTTCGAGGGGCACGACATCTCGCGGTTGCCGCCCAATCGGCGCGCCCGACGGGGGCTGGCGCGCACCTTCCAGGTGCCGCGCGAGTTCGGCTCGCTCACCGTGCTCGACAACCTGCGCGCGGCGGCGCCGAACGACGCGCACGAATCGCTGCGCGCGGCGTGGTTCGGCCGGCCGGCCGCCGGGCGCGCCGATGCCGAGCTCGAGCGCCGCGCCGACGATGTGCTCTCGCTGACCGGCCTGTCGAAGATGCGCGACCAACCGGCGTCGTCGCTCTCCGGCGGGCAGAAGAAGCTGCTCGAACTTGCCCGCGCGCTGATGGGCGCGCCGAAGTGCATCCTGCTCGACGAGCCGTTCGCCGGCGTCAATCCGGTGCTGATCGCGCAGCTGCTCGACGTGCTGCGCGCGGTGCACGCGCGCGGCATCGCGCTGGTGGTGATCGAGCACAACCTGCAGGCGCTGAAGGCGTTTGCGCGGCGCCTGGTGGTGATGGACCAGGGGCGGGTGATCGCCGACGGCGAGCCGGAGGCGGTGCTCGACGACCGCCGCGTGCAGGAGGCTTACATGGGCGGCGTCGTCTGATGGCGCTGCTGCAGATCGAGGGGCTCAGCGGCGGCTACGGTACCGTCGACATCGTTCGCGGCGTGGACCTGGGTGTTGAGGCCGGTGAGATCGTGACCATCGCCGGCACCAACGGCTCCGGCAAGTCGACGCTGCTGCGCGGGATCCTCGGCCTGCTGCCGCGCGCCAACGGCACGGTGCGGCTGGACGGGCGCGACCTGTCGCGCCTGCCGACCGAGGAGCGCATCGCCGCCGGGCTGGCCTGCGTGCCGCAGGTGGCGAACGTGTTTGCGCACATGACCGTGCTCGAGAACCTGCACGTCGCTGCCGGCGGGCGCATCGGGCACGACGATCTCGAACGCGTGCTCAACGCCTTCCCTTCACTGCGCGATCGGCGCGGCCAGCAGGCGGGCAGCCTGTCGGGCGGCGAGCGCCAGCAGCTCGCCTTCGCGCGGGCACTGGTGCGCGAGCCGAAAGTCATGGTGCTGGACGAGCCGACGGCGGCTCTGGCGCCGGCGCTGGTCGAGCGCGTCTTCGCGCTGGTGCGCGAGCTGCCGGCGCACGGCGTGGCGGTGCTGATGGTCGAGCAGCGGGCGCGGCAGGCGCTGGCGATCAGCGACCACGGCCACATCCTCGACCAGGGCACGGT
>JBHJND010000622.1:0-3027 GCA_048497655.1 Caballeronia novacaledonica | reverse complement strand
GACGACGCGCCGGCAGGGGTTGCCGCCGCCGAACCGGTAGGCGAGCTCGTTCGGGTGCTCCAGGTCCCACGCAGCGAAGTCGGCGCGCTGGCCCGCCGCCAGCCGGCCGCGGTCGGCCAGCCCCAGGGCGCGGGCGCCGTTCACGGTCATGCCGCGCAGCGCCTCTTCCGGCGTCAGGCCGAACAGCGTGCAGGCCATGTTGAGCATCAGCAGCGGCGACAGCGTCGGCGACGAGCCGGGGTTGTGATCGGTCGCCACCGCGATCGGCACGCCGGCGGCGCGCAGCTTCTCCACCGGCGGCAACCGGGTCTCGCGCAGGAAGTAGAACGCGCCGGGCAGCAGCACCGCCACCGCGCCGGCGTGGGCCATGGCCGACACGCCATCGTCGGACAGGTATTCGAGGTGGTCGCAGGACAGCGCGCCGAAGCCTGCCGCCAGTTGCGCGCCGCCCTGGTCGGAAAGCTGCTCGGCGTGCAGCTTCACCGGCAGGCCGAGCGCGCGCGCCGCCTCGAACACGCGCCGCACCTGCGCCGGAGTAAAGCCGATGCGGTCGCAGAAGGCGTCGACGGCGTCGACCAGCCCTTCGGCGTGCAGCCGGGGCAGCCAGGCGCAGGCGGCGTCGAGGTAGTCGTCGGCGCGGCCTTCGAACTCCGGCGGCAGCGCATGCGCGGCGAGATACGTGGTGCGCACCGTAAGCGGCAGGTCGGCGCCGAGCCGCCGCGCGAGCCGCAGCACGCGCGCCTCGTGCTGCAGGCTCAGCCCGTAGCCGGACTTGATCTCCAGCGTGGTCACGCCCTCGGCCATCAGCGCCAGCGCGCGGCGTCGCGCCGCCTCGAAGAGCTGCTCGTCGCTCGCCGCCCGCGTGGCCTGCACCGTGGAGCGGATGCCGCCGCCGGCGCGGGCGATCTCCTCGTAGGTCGCTCCCTGCAGCCGCAGTTCGAACTCACGCGCGCGATCGCCGCCGTAGACGAGATGCGTGTGGCAATCGACCAGTCCCGGCGTCACCAGGCAACCGCCCAGGTCGTGCTCGGCCTCGACCGCCAGCCCGCGTGGCAGCTCGGCCTCGGCGCCGACCCAGCGCAGCACTGCGCCATCGACCAGCAGGGCGCCGCGCTCGATCAGGCCCCAGGGCGCCTGCCCGTCGAGGGTGGCCAGCCGCGCATTGCGCCACAGCGTCAGGCCCATGCGGCGTTCTCCTGCGGCGTGGCCGCCAGCCACCAGCCGGCCGTCACAGCGCCGGCATCGGCCGGCATGAAGGTGAGCGAGGCCGGCGCCGGGTCGAACCAGAGCAGGCTGCGCCCGGGCACCGGCAGTTCCGTCGAGGCGATGCAGCGGCCCGCGACCATGGCGAACAGGCCGCACTGCGCCGCCCGCGGCCGCCACGGCTGGCCGGCCGAGGCGGCGAACATGCCGCCGCGCATGCCGCGCAGCATCAGGTTCAGGTCGCGCGTCGGTCCGTCGATCAGCCGGCACGCCGTCCGCGACTCGCCGCTGAAACGCAGCGGCGCGCTGTCGGCCGTCAACCGGTGCGCGGTGCTGCCGACGGTCAGTTCGACGCCTTTGCCGTCGAGCACCGCGAACCAGCGCTCGACCGCCGGGAATGACGAGAACGGCCCGTCGGCCTCGACGTCGGCGACGCTGACCCGCAGGCGCCACGCTTCCGTCCTCGGCCAGGCCAGCAGTTCGCGGGTGAAGCCGCCGCCGTTGCGCCAGCGCTGCGGCACGACCCGGTCGACGTGGATCGCGCGGACGCTCATGGGCTGAAGCTGCCTTCGAGCTGGTAGCGCGAGCCCGGATGCACCAGCCGCGCCAGCGTGATCGGCACGCCGCGGCTGACGGTGCGGCGGACGATGACCAGGCACGGCTCGTCGCGGTCGATGCCGAGCAGCTTCGCCTCCTGCGCGGTGGCGCGGCTCGCCTCGATCGCGTAGTCGGCCTCCCACAGCGGCGCCACCTCCAGCAGGTAGCGCGTCGGCGTGATGCGCTCGAAGTCGACGCCCAGGTACTGCGGCGCCGCGGCCGGGTTCACGTAACGGTCCTCGCACTGCAGCGGCAGTCCGTTCTCGTGGTGCACGATCAGCGTGTGGAACACCGGCCGGCCCTTCGCCATGCCGAGACGGGCCGCCAGCCCGGCAGCGGCCGGCTCGCTGCGCCTGAGGTGGACCTCGGCGTGGTGGCGGTGGCCGCGCGCCTCGATCTCCTCCTGCAGGTCGCGGATGGTCAGGGTCGAGGAGATGCGGTGCAGCTGCGCGGCGAAGGTGCCGACGCCCTGCACGCGCTCGACCAGCCCCTCCGCCTGCAGCTCGCGCAGGGCCCGGTTGACGGTCATCCGGCTGACGCCGAATTGCACCACCAGCTCGGCCTCGGAGGGCATCAGCCCGCCCGGCCGCCAGCGGCCGTCGGCCAGCCCGGCCTTCAGGTGCTGCTTGACGCGCGAATACGGCGCGGCGGGGCGCGCGGCGGCGGTGTCCATGCCGCGATCCTACTTGCACAGACCTGTCTAGACAAGTACAGTGGCAGCACTTTCCGCCGCCGATCGCCGAGACCGCCGATGACCGACCTTTCCTCACCGCAGATCGCCCACCCGCGCCCGGTGCGCGCCCCGCGCGGCGCCGCCATCACCTGCCGCAACTGGCAGATCGAGGCCGCCTACCGGATGATCCAGAACAACCTCGACCCCGAGGTCGCCGAGAACCCGGACGCCCTGGTCGTCTACGGCGGCATCGGCAAGGCGGCGCGCAACTGGGACTGCTTCGAGGCGATCCTGAAGGCGCTGCGCGAACTGGCCGAGGACGAGTCGCTGCTGGTGCAGTCGGGCAAGCCGGTCGCGGTGCTGCGCACCCACCCCGATGCGCCGCGCGTGCTGATCGCCAACTCCAACCTGGTGCCGAAGTGGGCCACCTGGGAGCACTTCGACGAACTCGACCGCAAGGGCCTGATGATGTACGGCCAGATGACGGCCGGCTCGTGGATCTACATCGGCAGCCAGGGCATCGTGCAGGGCACCTACGAGACCTTCGCCGAAGC
>JBHJND010000621.1:0-1779 GCA_048497655.1 Caballeronia novacaledonica | reverse complement strand
TCCCTGCCGCCGGTGACCTGCAGCAGTTCGCCGTACAGCCGTTCGTCCCACCGCCAGGGCAGCCCCGCCTCGGCGAAGGCGCGGTTGAAGGCGACCCGATGGCCGTCGCGCTCGGTCTCGGCCAGCGTGCCGTCGACGTCGAAGATGACCGCGTCGCGGCGGCGCACTCAGCGGACGAAATACATCTTCGATTTCTCTAGGTCGTAGTTCCAGGGCAGACCGGCGCCCTTCCAGCCGCCGACGCGCTTCTCGCCCTTGTCGTCCCACACACCCTCGAAGCCGCCGACCACCGAGTACACCCGCTTGTAGCCGAGGTCGGTCAGCAGGTTGGCGGCGCGCGAGCTGCGGTCGCCGGAGCGGCACATGACGACCACCGGGTCGTCCTTGGTCAGGCCCTTTTCCTTCAGCCGCCGCGCGACCTCGGGGGCAAAGTCGTTGAACGGCTCGTACTTGTAGGCGCCGCGGCTCTCGTCCCAGCCCCAGTCGGCGTTCATCTCCGGGTACTCCACGTAGGGCACCAGCGCGTCGACGAGCGGCGTCCAGCCGATGTAGATCGGCTCCACCCGCGTGCGCACGTCGAGGAAGAGCACCTTCTTCGGGTTGCCCGTGACGAAGTCGCTCGCCTGCTTCGGGCTAAGGTACAGGTTGAGCTTGGTGCGCTCCTCCTCGCGGACCTGCTTCGGGTCGACGGTCGCCGCCGGCACTGGCTGCGCCTGGGCGATGCCGATCAGCGCCGCGAAGACGGCGAACAGTAGGGTCTGCATTGCTTTCATCGTCTGGTCTCCGCTGGTGGGTTGTTCAGTGTGCCGCCTCGCGCCACTTGATCGAGCAGCCGATGCTCGGCATCTGCTCGGCCGGACCCTTGCCGGTGGCGGCGATCAGTTTCATTGCCTCGAACAGCTCGCGGCGCGCCCCGGCCGGCGCCGGGTCGCGCCGTGACGCATCGAGCCGGCCGCGGTACTGCAGTTCGAGCCGCGCGTTGAAGCCGAAGAAGTCTGGCGTACAAACGGCGCCGTAGGCGCGCGCGATCCCCTGTGTTCCGTCATATAGGTATGGAAACGGGAAATCGTGCCGGCGGGCGAACTGGCCCATCAGCTCGAACGAGTCTTCCGGGTAGGCGAGCGGATCGTTGGCGCTGATCGCCGCCACGCCGAAGCCCAGCGGCGCCAGTTCGCGAGCGTCGCGCACGATGCGCTCGATCACCGCCTGCACGTACGGGCAGTGGTTGCAGATGAAGGCCACCAGCAGGCCGTTCGGGCCGCGGCAGCTGTCGCGGGTCCACATCTTGCCGTCGACGCCGGGCAGCGCGAAGTCCGGCGCCGGCGCGCCGGGAACGAGCGGATCGGACTGAGCGGCCATCGGCTACCTCGGCGCGAAGGGGTCGGTGGCGATAATACCCCCAGCGGTATTTGGAAAGCGCAGCGGCGGACGCTGCGGCGCAGTGCCCCCGACCGCCCGGCGCGGCGGCGACCCGCTCAGCGGCCGATCGCCCTGCGCGCGGCGGCGGCGATCGCCGGCGCGGTCAGGCCGAAGTGAGCGTAGAGCTTCCCGGCCGGGGCCGACTCGCCGAAACTCGCGATGCCCAGCGAGGCGCCCTCCAGCCCGACGTACTTGCGCCAGTAGTCCGGCTGGCCGGCTTCGACCGCCACCCGCGGCACGCCGGGCGGCAGCACCTGCGCCCGCCAGTCGGCATCCTGGCGGTCGAACACCGAGGTGCACGGCAGCGACACCACGCGCGCGCCGATGCCTTCGTCGGCCAGCGACTTCTGCGCCTCGAGG
>JBHJND010000620.1:0-13792 GCA_048497655.1 Caballeronia novacaledonica | reverse complement strand
GGGGCCGAACTCGGTGCAGCCCTGGGCGCGGGACACTTAGCGCCAGGACCGGCGCGACCATCCGCGCGATGTCGAGCCGAATATCGTCCACGTGCCGTCCCGCGCCACGCAGCTGCCGATCGCTGCCGACCAGGGTCGGCTCTGAGCCGGACCGGCCCCAGGCAGCGCGATGAACCGCAACTGGTACGAGCGCCACGTGTTGCCGTGGCTGGTCGACATCGCCTGCAGCGTCCGCCCGGTGCGGCGGCAGCGGCAGAAGGTGGTGCCGCTGGCGCGGGGCAAGGTGCTCGAGATCGGCATCGGCACCGGGCTGAACCTCGAGCACTACGACAGGTCGAGGATCGACCGGGTCGTCGGCCTGGACCCCGGGCTGGAGATGCACCCGCAGGCGCGTCGGCGAAGCCGGCGCTCGGGCATCGAGATCGAGCTGGTCGGCCTGTCGGCGGAGCGGATTCCGTTCGGCGAGGCGAGCTTCGACACGGTGCTGGTCACCTTCACGCTGTGCAGCATTGCCGACCCGGCGGCGGCGTTGCGGGAGATGCGCCGCGTCCTGAAGCCAGGCGGCAGGCTGATCTTCTGCGAGCACGGCCTCGCGCCGGAGGCCGCGGTGCGCCGCTGGCAGACACGCCTGACGCCGCTGTGGTCGAAGCTGGCCGGCGGCTGCCACCTCGACCGCGACATCCCGCGCCTGCTGCAGGAGGCAGGATTCCGCTGCGACGACATGCAGCGGACGTACCTGCCCGGGCCGCGGGTACTGGCCTACAACTACTGGGGAACCGCGGTGGCCGGCGACGGCGTGCCGGCCGCTACTTCGTCGGCAGCTTGTAGTACACCTCGTTGAGGTGCGCCGCGATGCTTTCCTCTTCCTCGGGGAACAGGCCGACGTTCAGCATCGAGTTGCACGCCGCGACCTGCGACTTGAGCTTCGCCCAGCTCGTCACCTTGCGATCCTGGCGCAGGTAGATGGTGCCGACGGCGCCGTAGACCTTCGCCTGGTGGCAGGTCTCGCACTTGTGGGTCTCGACGAGCCTGCGCCCGTCGGCGGAGTTGGGAGTGGCGATGGCGGCTGCGGGAACGAGCAGGGTGATGCAGGCGGCGGCGCGGATCTTCACTGCTGGACTCCTCCGGATCGGCAAGCGCCGCAGTCTATCCGCGGCGCGCCGGTCACGGTAGCGCCGGACGCCCCGCGTCCGCGCCTCAACGGTGCAGCAGCGGCAGCGCGTCGATGCGACTGTCGATGCCCGCGATGACCCTCGCGTAGCCATCGCTGTCGAGGCCGCCGAAGCGCCGCCTGAACTCAGCCTCGGGCATGAACTCGGGCAGGTCGGACACGCCTGGCATGAAGTCCGACTCGGCGGCGCCGGCGGCGAGCGCGCGCGCCATCTGCAGGGCGCGCCGAGGCGACTCGGTCGCCAGCTCGCCGAACCGCGTGCCGGCGCGATTGGCGCCGATGTCGATGAACGAGAAGCCGCTGCCGCGGCGCGAGTCGTCGACCTCCTTGTGCAGGCCGATCGCATCGGCCAGCGGGCTACCTGCCTCGGCGGCGATGGCGGCGGAGACGAGGAAGTGCTGCGGCAGGTCCTCGCGGCCGGCCAGGGTCACGGTCCGTCGCGCGGGCGCGCGCCACGCCGCGGCGGCGGCGACGATCCGCTGCAGCGGCTGGCCGGTGGCGTACAGCGCCAGCACCACGATCGCGGCGCGGTTCTCCTGCACCGGATCGGCGCCGGCGCCCCGCTCCGCTGCGAGACCGAACAGCGGCGGCAGCAGGCTCGCCACGCTGAGCGATCCGGGCGCCGCCTCGACGACGTCGGCCAGCCGCGCCTGGTACGCGTGCAGCCGCGCCTGGTCTTGCGGCGTGACGAGCGACGAGCGAGCCAGCGCGGCGATCTCGTCGGACCATCGATAGGTGACGGTCAGCGTGCCGTCGCCGAAGCGCGCCGACTCGGCGATCCGGCCGGCCAGTTGCCTGGCGTCGGTGGCGGTGAGTCGGCGCAGCGCCGCTCCGAGAAGCAGATCGGCGGCGAAGCCGGGCAGCGGCAGGCGGCCGATCCTCAGGCGGAGCAGTTCCGGCACCGCGCCCGCCTCGCGGAACGCCGCATCGATGTTGACGTAGCGGCCGAACGGATTGGGCGGCGCCTCCAGGCTCGCCTGCAGCGTTGCCGTTCCGGGCCGCACCGCCACGCGCGCCGCGCCGCGGCCGATCTGGCCGGCCAGCACGTTCGCCGCGAGCGCGAGATCCTCCTCCGCGATCGCCACCGTGCGCAGTCCGCTTCGGCCGCCGCGGCGGGGGTCCTGCGCCCCGAGGGCCTGCCTCACCCGCTCGATGTCGCCCGCCGTCGGCTGCGCGAGGCCGGACACCAGCGGGCGGTCCTGCAGCGCGAGAGCGAGCAGCACGACGGCCGCCAGCGGCAGCGCGGCGAGCAGCAGCAAGGCGCGCAGAAGGAAGCGCATCGAGGCGTCCGGGCGATGGCCAAAGCACGCAGTCTGCCAGCCGCCGGCCGCGCGATGCCCGCGACGGAGCAGAAGCCGAGCCGCTGAAGGGGTCCGGTTACCAGCCGATCTTGCGCTCGCGCAGCAGTTCGATCGCGATGTCCGGCCGGTCGGTGACGAGCCCGTCGACGCCCATGTCGAGCATCGCCTGCATCGTCTGCCGGTCGTTGATCGTCCAGGCGAGCACCTTCAGTCCGAGGCTCTTCGCTTCGGCGATGTTGCCTGCGTTCAGCTCGCGCCAGTTCGAGGACCAGTGAGTGCCGCCGGCGGCCTTGATCATCCTCGGGATCGATCCGTGCTTGCGGTAGGTGAAGCCCGCGTTCCAGGGCGACTCGGCCTCGCTGCTCGCCATCACGTTGTCGAGCGACTTACCCTGCAAGGTCAGGTAGACGGTCGGCACGTCCGGGTAGTCGCGCCGCAGGATCTGCAGCGTCCGCCAGTCGAAGGAAAGAACCTGCACCCGGCCGGCGAGGCCGGCGTCGTCGACGTCCTTCATCAGCAACCTTACGAAGGTCTCCGGATCGGGCGTCTGGTCCGGCCGCTGCGGCGTCAGCTTCGTCTCGATGGCGAACCTGACTTTCTCGTTGCCGGCCTCCCGCACCAGCGCGAACAATTCGGCGAGCCGCGGTATCCGCGCGCCATCGACGGCGCGTTGACTCGGGAATGTCCTCGCGTACTGGCTCCACGGGTCGATTCTCCCGACGTCGAACTGCGACAGTTCATCGACGGTCAGGTTGATGATGTTCGGGCCGGTGGAGCGAAGGAAGCTGCCGCTGCGGTCGCGGGTGATGTCGGGATTGAGCGCGGGGTCGTGGCTGATGACGAGGACTCCGTCGCGGGTGACGACGACGTCCAGCTCGAGCGTCGTGACGCCGAGCTTCATGGCGAGCGCAAAGCCCGGCAGCGTGTTCTCCGGCGCGAGGCCCCTCGCGCCGCGGTGACCCTGCAGGTCGATGGTCGTCTGCGCCGATGCGCCGACGGTGAACAGCAGGATGGCGAGGCTGATCAGGTTCTTCATCGGTCGCCCTCCGACAAGGCGAGATTCACGCTCGTGGTCCCGCGCAAGGTACGCCGCAAGGGGCGGCCGGGCAAAGACTACGCGGGCTGAGCAGCGCCGTCGGCGCCAGCGCGCCGCATCGCCCGGCTCGGTCAAAGGCGGACCTGATCGGCCGAGATGGACAGCTTCCTGCCGCGTTCGGCTGCGTAGACCGAATTCGGTTCGACGTTACCGATCCGGCACCACGACGAAATCACTGTGGAGATTGCCCGGGAAGCCAAGAAAAGCGGTGCGGCGTGAACCGGAAAGCGGCACTCAAGACCGGACGAGGGAGATGTCGGCGAAGGCGTCCGGCCCCTGCCTGATGGCTCAGGAGCGGGCGGTGAGCACGACGGCCGTGCGGTGATCGCTGGCCGCCGTTCCTTTCGTAGCGTTTCGACCCTGCTCGCGCTAAGCCGTTCGTGCAGTTGTCGCCACGCCTCGACACCTGAAGACTCGACCCGGTAACGGCGCCCGCGTGCTCAGCGCGGCGCGCGAAACCCAATCGACCGAACGGAGTCCACGATGAAGCTTCGGACACGAGCCTACGTGAGGTGCGCGATTCTCTCCGCCGCGGCGGCGCTGCTGGCGGCCTGCGGTGGCGGAGGCGGTGACTCGGGCAGCGGTACCGCCACGGCCAACGGGACGCTGAGGCTGGCCCTGACGGATGCGCCGGCGTGCGGGTATGACCAGGTCAACGTCACGATCGACCGAATCCGCGTGCACACCAGCGCGGCGGCCCAGGACGGCGACGCCGGCTGGTCGGAGATGGTGCTGAGTCCGGCCAGGCGGGTCGACCTGCTCACGCTGACCAACGGGGTGCTCGATGAACTCGGCAGCACCTCGCTGCCGGCGGGACGCTATACCCAGATGCGCCTGGTGCTCGCCGCCGACTCGGTGCCCGGTCGCATGGCGAACTCGGTGGTCCCGTCCGGCGGCCGTGAAACGCCGATGGAGACGCCGAGCGGCCAGCAGACCGGGCTCAAGATGAACGTGAACATCGAGGTCGCCGCCAACCAGCTGGCCGACTTCGTGATCGACTTCGACGCCTGCAGGTCGGTCGTGCAAGCCGGCCACTCCGGGCGGCACTTGCTCAAGCCGGTGCTAACAGTCATGCCCCGGGTCACGACTGCCAGCAACGCCGTCGAGGGGTACGTGGCCGGCGCCATTGCCGCGGGCACGACCTCGGTCACGTTGCAGAAGGACGGGGCGGTGGTGCGCGGAACCGTGCCCAGCTCGAACGGGCGGTTTCTCCTGTCGCAGGTGCCCTCGGGTGTCTATGACCTGGTGGTCGGCGCCAACGGGCGGGCCACCGCGGTCATGACCGGCGTGCCTGTCACCGGCACCGCGATCACCGTCGCCAACCCGCCGACGGCGCCGTTCGATCCGCCGGCGAGCGCGACGCGCACCGCCTCGGGCAAGGCGGTGACGACCGGCTCGAGCGTGATCCCCGACGCAACGGTCCGCGCAATGCAGACGTTGGCGGCAACGAAGGTCGAGGTGATCGGCCGCCACGTCGATGCGGACACCGGCGCCTACAGCTTCTCGCTGCCGATTGCGGCGCCCGTGAAGTCGGCCTATGTCGCCGGCGCGACGACGCTGAGTTTCTCCAGCGAGACTGCGTCGGCGGGCAAGTACGCCCTCGAGGCGGCCGTGCCCGGCAAGGCGACCCAGACCGCGGGCATCGACCTGGCCGCCGGAGACGATACCGGCCGGATCTTCAGCTTCGCGCCCTGACGCTGACCTCCCGGCTCCCTGTCTGTCCGCGGCGGACCATTTTTCGGCGTCGCGGCGTCGCCCTGCCGGAACGCTGTCGATCAGTGTCTGTGGTGCGCGTGCACCACCGCATGCCCTTGGCCGCGGGCGATCAGCCAGCGCACCACCGGGAAGGCCGCCGCGCCGGCCACCGCCAGCGAGAAGGCGAGGCTGCTCCAGAAGATGACGCTATCGAGCGGAGCGTCCATCGCGCCGGGGATCGCCAGCATGACCAGGTTATCGACGATCTCCATGATCGTGATCGAGGCCGTGTCAGCGAGGAACGCCAGCTTCAGCGCGTTGGCCAGCGGCAGGCCGGCGCGCACGAGAGGCAGTATGGTCAGCGCGTAGCCGGATACGAAGGCGAGCGCCACCGCCAGCACGATGGTCTCCAGGTTGCCGAAGCCCAGCGCGGTGCCAATCACCATCCCGGCTACCTCGCCGATTGCACAGCCGGTCAGGCAGTGCAGAGTGGCGCTGAAGGCGGTGCGGTTCAGCGATGGTTCGGCGGGTGCGGCGGCGTGGCCGGAAGACCCGTGCTGCGTGTGTAAAGCGTGGTGCGCATGCGAGTGGTTCATGGTTGGCCTCCTTGGGCGGCTCAGAGGAAGGTGGCGCGGCCGATCAGCGAGATCGGTGCCAGTGACAGGGCCAGGCGGCGCATGGTGGCGAGGATCTCGGCTTCAAGCTCGAGCAGCGGATCGATGGGAATGGCAGGGTCTCGGGTGTGTAAAGTGCGGCCAGTTTCAACCTTCCAACGATGGGAAGGTCAAGGCCGGCCTGGAGTGACACTGCCGCAGGAGGACGGCGATGGCGCAGAAGTACTTCGAGATGGGGGCCGCGCGGCGCGACGGCTTTCTGAACATCGGCGAGGCAGCGCTCGCCTCCGGCGTTTCGGCGAAGATGATCCGTCACTACGAGCAGTCGGGCGTTCTGCCGGCGCCACCACGCACCGTGGCCGGCTACCGCCTGTATCGCCTGGCCGACGTACATACGCTGCGCTTCGTGCATCGTGCGCGCGAGCTGGGTTTTCCGGTGAAGGAGATCAAGGAACTGGTGGGGCTGTGGACCAACCGACGGCGCAGCAGCGCCGACGTGCAACGGGTGGCCAAGCGCCACCTGACGACACTGGAGCGCAAGATCGACCAGATGGAGGCGATGCGCGGCACGCTGCGCCACCTGGTGCACGCCTGCCATGGCGACGAACGGCCAGACTGCCCGATCCTCGACGACCTGGCGCAGGTCGGAGCCGCGCGCCACGCGGAACGGCAGACGAGGCGATGACGAAGACGTGCCGGAGGGCGAACCCCTGGCTACGCAAGAGCACCGGCCGCCGAGGGCTCCAGGTCTTCAGGGTTCCGGATTCTCAGGCCGCGCAGCGCCCGGAGGCATCGCATGCGAGTGACAGTGTTCTTCCTGACTTTCGTGGTCGCGCTTGGAGGCTGTGCGATGAGTAACCGACACGGGGACGGGCGTTCGTTCGACGAAGCCGAGATACGCGCGGCCGAGCGCGCGCTGGAACAGGCGCTGCAGGCACTCGATCCGACGACCTGGGTCTATTCCTACACCGAGGACGCCGTCTTCGTGGCTCCGGGCGCGCCGGCCGTCCAGGGCAGGGCCGCCTTGCTGCAGATGGCAAGGGCAATGAAGCCGCTGTCTTCAGTCTCGATCCAGCCGATACGCACCGAAGGCAGCGCAAACCTCGCCACCGTGTATGGCCACGCATCCTGGGTCAGTGGAAAGCCACCCGACGCGGGCCATGTCACGAAGGTGCGACTGATCATCGTCTGGCGCAAGGAAGCCGACGGGCAATGGCGCGTCGCGCAGGAACTGCTGAACGCCGAGCCAACGGGCAGATAGCGGTCAGGACCGTCGCGCCCAGGTACGTCAAGCCCTGATCTCCCGCAGCCGGCGCATGGTGGGAGTAGTCGGGGGCATTGCTCTCGTCGAAGAACTCCAGCGCCTGCAACGCCTTTGGCCGTGACTAGGCTATCGCGCCGCCACGATCACGTGCGCCTGAATCTTGCCGGCCACCGGACCTGCGCCGTGACGGCTGGCGATTGCTGCCGTCGCGCGGTCCGTCGCGAGTTCAAGCAGCCCGGCGTCGCGCTCCTCGATTTCGTTGCGCAGCGGCGTTCCGTGGCAATACGCGACAGCTGCGTCGCCTGCCGACGGCGCGCGACTCACCTCCTCGCGCGTCACGATCGCGATGTCGGCGAACCCGGCGCGGCGCAGTTCCCCGCGGATCAGCGCGATGTCGTGATAGCCGTGCGGCGTGCGGGCGAGGAATCGCGGAGGGTCGTGCGGAAACACCGTGGCGACGCCGTTGGTGACCTCCTCGGCAAAAACGTTCTCCTCGATGCGATCCCAGACGCTGAAGACGAAGCGTCCGCCCGTCCGTAGCACGCGACGCGCCTCGGCGTAGCCGGCGATCCGATCACGAAAGAACATGACGCCGAACTGGCAGCAGACGACATCGAATGCGGCATCTTCGAACGGCAGGTCGAGCGCGTCGGCCTGCCGCCACTCGATGCGCGCATCGGCGCTCTGGCGGGAAGCGGCATAGTCGAGCATCGGCTGGTTCAGGTCGGTCACCACGTAGCGCGCTCCGGCGCCGAGTCTGGGCGCTAGCGCTCGCGTGACCACGCCGCTGCCGGCCGCCGTCTCGAGCACCGAGACGGGCGACGACTCGGCGACCAGCTCCGCCATATTGGCGGCGTAGGCCTCGAAGATCAGAGGGACCATCAGCGTGTCGTAGAGCTTCGGTATAGACCCCGCGAACACTGCGTCGCTCCGGGACATGCGACCTCCTTCAGGGCCCCGGACGGGGCCTTCGATCGGCCTTTGCCGGGCGGGCCAGGCACTCTCCGCTGAGAGCGCCGCGCAATCGCCCACCGGCGACGACGCGATGTGGTCGCCGGGCGTTCCCGTCGATGCCGCCCTGCGTTGCTCGGCATCATGCCTGCCGGGTACGTCCTCGGACATTCGTGCACGCGCAAGGTTCCTCCGGCGCTTTGCGCCTTTGGAGGATCGAGCTCGTGGCAGCCGACATGGCGCTTGCATGGCTGCGCCGTCGAAGCGATGTTTCGAATGGTGGCTGTCCGGCGCGCAGTCCCAGCGGCGCGGCGAAGCTTCGAGACCGGCCGAAAGGGTCGACAGTGCCGATCAACTCCGGCTGGAGGCCAGCCCGACCAGGCGGGCGATGACGATGGCCGGGAACAGGACGCCCAGAGTGGACAGAAAAGTCGCCGTCATCCTGGCAGAGGTATTCACGGCGTAGATGTCCCCGAAGCCCACGGTGGTCAGTGAAGCCAGGCTGAAGTAAATGAAGTGGACATAGTCATCGTCCTTGCCGCTCAGCACGACATTGCCGCCGATCGAAGCGCCGGTGGCGGCGTGGATGACTTCCAGAGTCAGCGCCCCGATGAGCGCCAGCAGGAGATAGACGTTGACGGCGCCGACGATCCGGTAGGCGTTCACGCTCTGGTCGCGAAACAGCAGCCGCAGGTTGATGAGAATGAACACCAACGCATTGGCGATGCCGATGACGTTCTCCAGAACAAAGAATGAATACGGGTTCTCTCCGAACCGGATGAGTCGCAGGGTCAGGTGAATGCCGAACAGGATTGCCGAGAGGGAGATGAGCCCCACGCTGCGTGTCGAGAAGATCCCCGAGAAGAACACGCTGAGCAGAAGGATGTTGAACAGCAGCACTCCGTGGCCACTGATCTCCATGATCACCGGGAGCACGAATACCGCGGCGATGAGCATGACGAGCAGGGTGACGAAGCTGGCATCGGCCAGCCAGTAGGACTGGAATCTTCTGATCAGATTTCGCATGAGGGATCGCGGTCAGGCCTCGAGACTGCTCATGGCTGGGAAATGCACATGATGGCCGATCTCGGCTGTCCAGGGACTGCGCCCCGAGGCCTTTGCCGCCGGGGGCCGCCTGCGAGCCTGGCTGCCGCGAGCGACTGCTCGCCGCGAAAGACGCCACTTGTGAACTGGCTATTCGACGGGGGCGTACGACAGGGGTCGCGCGGAGACGGGTTAGCGATTGCTCTGGCGCCGGCGGCGTCGTATACGGGCGCTTCAGCCGGTGCTGCCGCCGACGGCGCGAACGCCGGCACAGACCCCAAGGAGAAAAGACATGACGTTCTCTCGCACGTTCAAGGTCGCGCTGCTGGCGCTGCTCGCCGCCTGCTCGCTGCAGGCTCAGGCCTGGATCAGGAGTCCCGCGACCACCTTCGCGACGCTGCCCGTCGGCACCGCGCACCCGGAGGGGATCACCGCCGACGCGCAGGGCAACCTCTACGTCGCCAACTTCGACGTCGGCAAACCGGCCGGCCCCGGCAACATCGTCGTGTTCGACCGCTCGGGCCGGATGCTGCGCACGCTCGACGTCGAAGGCTCCAGCCCGCTGCTGCTTGGCATCGCCTTCCACCCGTTGACCGGCGCCCTGCTGGTGATCGACTTCGGCAGCAAGCAGGTGCTGCGGGTCGACCCGCAGACGGGCGTCACGTCGCTGTTTTCCGTCATCCCGGGCGGTACGGCGGCGGGACCAAACGCGCTCGCGTTCGATGCGCTGGGCAACGTCTACGTCTCGGACTCGTTCCAGGGCAAGATTTGGAGGACGGGTTCGGCGGGAGGCGCGGTCTCCGAGTGGGCGTCGGATCCGCTGCTGACGACGGCGGGCGTGCCGCCTTTCGGCGCCAACGGGATGGCCTTCAACAAGGCGGGCACCGCGCTGTTCGTCGCCAACACCGGCAATGACACGGTGGTCCGCATCCCTGTGGCTGGCGGCGTCGCGGGCGCACCTGCAGTCTTCGTCAACAGCATCAACGGCGCCGACGGCCTGCTGGTCGACGGCGAGGACAACCTCTGGGTTGCCGCCAACCAGGCCGACGAGATCGTCGTGCTCGACCCGAGCGGCAAGGTCGTCGCCAAGCTGGGCGACTTCGACGGCATCGACCCGCACGGCTCGCCGCGCGGGCTGCTGTTCCCGGCCAGCCTGGTGCTGAGCAACGGCTTCGTGTACGTGACCAATCTGTCGCTGGACCTGCGTCTGTTCGGGCTGCCGCAGACCGTCGACTCGCAGTGGGCGGCATCGGTCACCCGGCACACCGTCGCGCGGATCAAGGCACAGATTCCGCCGGTGCAGGGAAGGTGAGCCGCCGGGGACGAGAGGTTCCGACGTTGTGCACCGGCCCGTTGGCGGAGGTAGAAGACGCGTCGGGCGGGGGGCCCGGGAGGATGAGATCGTGACGTCCGCGGAGTCGGCCTTCCTCCTCGGCCTCGCAGGCCTCTCGCTGTCATTCGTCGGCTTTTCCTCGGTGGTGGTCACCCTCCGAGGAGCGCTCGGCGGCGAGATCTCCGAGCGACACCTTCGCCTGGTGCGTCTGTACATCGAAGGCGGATTCCTGGTCACCGCCCTGGCATTGATGCCCGCGGTCCTGGATTTGCTTCGCCTGTCCGAGTCGCTGACCTGGCGTCTGTCGAGTGCAGTGGCCGCGTCGGTGTTCAGCGTGCTGATGCTGACCCAGTTTCGCCGTCGCCGCGCGGTCGAAGCGGGCCGATTTCCGCCGTGGGTCGTCATCGTCTACGTGCTTTCGTTCGTCAGCGTCGTGGGCCTCTGGCTCAATGCCGCGGGGATTCCATTTCCTCCGAGCGTCGGCCCCTACGCCGTCACGTTGACGTGGGCCATCTGCGTCTTCGGCTTCATCTTCGTCCGCACCATCGACATCTTCCTGCACCGCGCTCGCAGCTGAGGCGGCCGAAGGCGATGCCGTACTGCTATCCGCCTGGAGGCTGGTTGCGCCTGGCGGGACGACCAGCCGCCTGAATGGCACTCGTGCGGTCGGGTCTACTGGAGATCGGTCGGCGACAACCGCTAATCCCGCCGGCACGCACCTTCTCGACGTTGCGACTTGACGGGGCGCCGAGAAGGGCGTTTACTGAAGCCGTTCGACTGGGTGACTTCCGTGGCTGAACTCATGAAAGGAGGGCAGACCTATCGATGAATCCCCCGAAACCCCATTTCCCAGGCCGGTAACGACAGGCCGGCACGCGCCACGGTGAGTGGCGAAACCTCGAAGCCCCGCGAGACCATCGCGGGGCTTTGCATTTCTGGGGAACATCCAGGCGAGAGCGCCGCTACCGCACGCGCCGCGGAGCCGAGCATCCAGGTCACGCGCGCTTTGGTCGCCGACTATCCTGCGGTCGGCGGGGCGCGAGGCTCCCGCTCAGGTGGGCCCGTAGACCACCGCCGTCGCCATGATCTCCTCGGCTTCATGGCGCTGGTGCAGCGCCGTGCCCAGCATCGCCATGTCTTCGGCCTGGCGTGCCAGCACCTGCTGCGCGAAGGGCAGGAACTCCTCCTCCTCGGTGCGCACGTGCTCGTTGAAGCGCTTCACCAGTTCGTTCAGCAGCGAAGCGTCCAGCCGTGGCAGGTAACCGTTCGCGATGGCTTGCACGGATGTCTCCAGCTGCTTCCATAGCTGTGCGATCTCGCGATGCTCGCGGACAAGCTGCGTGACCATGGCCTGGGCCCGGTTCGCCTCGTCGCCCGGCTGCGCAACCCGGAGCACCGCGGGGAACAGGTCGCGCTCCTCGTCATCATGATGGGCGAGCAGGCGATTGCGGAACATCTTCAGCATGTCGGCGGCGCACGAGCGCGACCGTGCGGCGGTGACGATCATCTCGGGCAGGCCGAGCGATGCCTCGAGCACCGTCACGAACCCGACGTGGCATTTGGAGAAGTCCTGCAGCGGGGCGTCGGATTCGGTCGCCTGGCGGATCGGTGTGTCGGACATGGCGCACCTCTTGCGAAAAACTGGCTCCCACTCTGGCACTACGACCACTCCGAACTTTGATGCACGTCATCCCGTGACGCCGGACGGCTGCAGTCCCGCCGCGGGCAGCCGGTCGGTCGCCGCGGCACGGGCGGTGAATGCCGCCCGCAACTGAAAGGCGCGGCAAGGGTGAACCGAGAGCTGTCTGCTACCGGCGGCGCGCGCAAGCAGCGACGCGGCGGCGCAAACGCAATGTCGGTTCGAGCGCATCGCCCGTCAGACCCCCAGCAGGCGTCGGGTTTGGTCGAGTGCCGCGCCGGCTTCACTGCGGTCGACGATTGCCCGGTCACGCTGCCGCTCGAGACTGCGAACCTCGGCCACCAGTTCGGCACGTCGTTGATCGGTGAGCTTGGTGCTGGTCAGCAGTTCGCGCTCGCGCCAGTCGATCTCGCCGTCGATGAACGTGACCTGGTGGCGGGCATCCCCCAGGCGCCGGGCGGCGCCGTACAACTGGCCGAACCGCGGGTCCGCGCACACGCCCTCGTAGCCATGACGGGCCAGGCCCTGTTCCAGCGCGTTCGGCAGCAGGCAATACTGCTCGCTGCCTGTCATGCGCCCCGCCTCCCAGGCAATGGCGTCCGGTTGCACGCCGACCCCTGCGCAAGCCTCTCGGTGCCGTGCCAGACGAGACGGGCCAAAGCCGGCCCGCCCATCCTCGAAGCCCTGGCGTTTCCAATCGATCGACGCACACTGTTCCGGCGGAATCGTCGTGCAGCCAGACTCAAGCACGGCAATCAGCGCGAGCGCCACGGCGGCGCGGCGCGGCGGCCGCTTGCAGCGGCGATGGCCGAGATCGGCGCTCACGTAGTGGGCGTCGCGGCAAGCCCTGCCCAGACGGTGCACCGCCAGGGTGTCCCGCGATTCATGGGCACCGAGACGGGCGATGAGTCACTTGACGCGGTCACTTGAGCGCCTTGACGATCGCCGCTCCCGCGCGGGCAAGGCGCTCGACGTCGTCGGCAGAGACGCTTGCCCGCGAGGCGAGGTGGACGCTGGTGGGAAGCAGCATCACGGCGGGTGCCTCCGAGTCGCCGAAGATCGATGCGGGCGAAGCTGCCTCGGCGGCAAGCGACGGTGCGATGCGATTGCGCACCAGCAGCAGCGCCTCGGATGCGTGGGCTGCCATGACTGTGGCACCCGGAAGGCCGTGGCCGTCGATGCGCGCCAGCGCAGGCAAGTCCACTACCGCGCCCACCTCCGCACCGAAGTAGCGATCGATGACCTTGTCGCTCGCGCTCTCCACCAGCGATTTGAGGAAACCCGCTGGAACGGCGTCGGCGACCGATTCGAGTCGCTGCAGCGACGAGCGCTCCGGAATGATCAAGATCGGGGCCGACGGCCCGCCGAGCGCGTCGGCGCGCCAGCGGGTCTGATAGCGAGCGTAGTCCCGCGTTCCGCCGCGCTTGTTGGTGACCCGGTGCTCGGCAGCCCAGGCAACTCCTTCCGTCGAGCCGCGCCAGCGTTTCACCTCGGCGCCGCCTTCTTCGGTTGTCTGCAACTGCCATCCCCGCGCCGCCGCATCCTTTGCGCCCTGCGCGTTGGTCCGGCCCTTCAACCGTTGCCCCAGCATCCAGGCTCCCGCGGCAACGACGATCATGAAGACCGCCATGCCACCAAATACGCTGAAGATCAGCAGTTCGTCCGAGTTCACTTCTTCCGTACC
>JBHJND010000619.1:0-2539 GCA_048497655.1 Caballeronia novacaledonica | reverse complement strand
AGCTGCTTCAGCGCCGCCTTGGTCAGGCCCAGCCGCGGCTGCACCAGGTCGCCGAACACCGGCTTCGCGCGCTTCTCGTCGACCCCCCAGTAGGCGAGCAGTTCGGCGACCTTGTCCTGGCTCGACTGGCGGATCAGGAAGTGCACGACCGCGCCGCGCCTCGACAGCAGCTTCTTGACAAGGCGCCTGCCGATGAACCCGGACGCACCGGTGACGAAGTACTCCATCTGCTCTCTCCTTGGTCTTTCGGCGGTGCCCGCCGCATGTTCTTGTCAAACGTCGGGCGATTGTAGTGGGCGCCGCGCGGCCGCTTTGGCGCCTTCTGCATCGGCCCGATCCGCCGTTCGCTAGAGAGGCGCCTCTACGGCATTAGTGCCTTTTCTCCACTGCGCCTACCTAAACTTCGCCCGGTGGCTGCGCTCCTTCGCGGCCTCTTCGACAACGGAGCATTCATGGTCAAGAAACTCAGGGCAAAGGCCACCGGCAGCAGCGACAGCCAGCTGGCCGCGGCGATCAAGGACTCGGCGCAGCAGATCTGGCTGGCCGGCGTCGGCGCGTTCTCAAAGGCGCAGCAGGAAGGCAACAAGGTCTTCGAGGCACTGGTGCGCGAAGGCAACTCGATCCAGAAGCGAACCATGCGTGTCACCGAAGACAAGGTCAACGAAGTGACCACCACGATCGGCAAGTTCGCCGGTCGTTTCCAGCACGAAGCCAACCGTAACTGGGACAAGCTCGAGGCCGTGTTCGAGGAGCGCGTCGAGCGGGCGCTCAAGCGGCTCGGCGTGCCGACCAACAAGGAGATCACCGAGCTGACCCATCGCGTCGAGAAGCTGACGGCGAGCGTCAACAAGCTCGGCGCCGCCCCGGCCAGGAAAGCCGCCCCGCGCAGGCAGCCCGCGAAGAGGGCGCGCGCCGCCGCCTGAGGCGCGCCGGACGGCACGCCGCCCGGCGATCCGGGCGCGTGCCCGCAGCAATGGCTGCCCCCGCGTCCAACGCGGGGGCGGATCCCCCCGGCTGCCGCTAGCCCCTGCAGATGGCCCGCGCCGAATCCGCAAGCCGCCCCCGCATCGGCATCGCGCTGGCCGGCGGGGGTCCGTTGGGCGCCATCTACGAGATCGGCGTGCTGTCGGCGCTGGCCGAGTCGTTGCAGGGCTTCGACTTCAACGACGCCGAGGTCTACGTCGGCGTCAGCGCCGGCAGCTTCATCGCCGCCGGGCTGGCCAACGGCTACACGCCGCGGGCGCTGTCGCGGCTGTTCATCGAGGACGCCCACTCCGAGGTCCGCTTCGATCCGGCGCTGCTGCTGCGACCGGCGTTGCGCGAGTACGCGCGCCGCATCGCCTCGCTGCCGCCGCTGGTTGCCGAGGCCGCTTGGGCCTACCTCCGTCGCCCGGGCAACGCCCTCGGCGCGCTCGAGCGTCTTGGCCGAGCGCTGCCGACCGGGCTGTTCGACGGCGGCGAGATCGACCGCTACCTGGCGCGCATCTTCGACGGTCCCGGACGGACCAACGACTTCCGCAAGCTGCGGCAGAAGCTCTACATCGTCGCCGCCGAGCTGGACACCGGCGAATCGGTCGCCTTCGGCGCTCCCGGTGTCGACCACGTGCCGATCTCGCGCGCCGTGCAGGCCTCCTCGGCCCTGCCCGGCCTGTTCCCGCCGGCGGAGATCGACGGCCACTACTTCGTCGACGGGGCGCTGCGCAAGACGCTGCACGCCTCGGTGGCACTGGCGCACGGCGTCGACCTGCTGATCTGCGTGAATCCGCTGGTGCCGTACTACGCGCGCCGCCACAGCCTCGGCGCCGGCGGCAGGCGCCGCCGCGATCACGAACTGGAGAAACTGGTCGAGGGCGGCCTGCCGGTGGTGCTGGCGCAGACCTACCGCGCCATCATCCACTCGCGGCTCGACGCCGGCATGGAGCGATACAAGACGGCCTACCCGGACACCGACATCGTGCTGTTCGAGCCGAACCGCTCGGACGCCGACATGTTCTTCACCAACCTGTTCTCCTACTCGGGCCGGCACCGCCTGTGCGAGCACGCCTACCAGAAGATGCGGCGCGAGCTCTGGGAGCGGCGCCACGAACTGGCGCCCAGGCTGGCGCGGCACGGCATCGGCATCGACGTCGCCGCGCTCCGCGACGAGAAGCGCACCCTGGTGCGCGGCCTGCGCCGGCCGCGGCCCTACCGCATCGACAGCGCGGCCAGACGGACGGCGCGCTCGCTGGCGCACACGCTCGACGACCTGCAACGCTGGCTCGCCGGTCAGGGCGCCGCCTGAGCCGGCGCCTGCCCGCCGTGCGCCGAGGGTCGATGCCGTCGGGCCGGTGCTATCCTCGCCCGCGTCCGCAGTTCCCCACCTGAACACCGTCGAGCGCCGCACGGCGCGCGTCTGACCGATGGAACGCAAAGCCCCGCGTCGCACCCGCGAACGGATCCTCGAGCTGTCGCTCCACCTGTTCAACACCTACGGCGAGCCGAACGTCAACACGACGATCATCGCCGAGGAAATGCGCATCTCGCCGGGCAACCTCTACTA
>JBHJND010000618.1:0-2161 GCA_048497655.1 Caballeronia novacaledonica | reverse complement strand
CGCAGGCGCGGCCGCTGAACCTGCTGCTGCGCGGCGACCTGCAGGCCTTCGTCCAGGGTGTCGACGTGCGGCGCGTGCGCCGGCGCCTGGTGCTGGTGTCGGCGCTGGCCACGGCCACCGCGGTGACGCTTGCCGGCGCGGTCGGCTTCGTCGGCTTCGTCGCGCCGCACCTGATGCGGCAGCTGGTGGGCAACGACCAGCGTGCCCTGCTTCCGGCGGCGGTCCTTGCCGGGGCGGTTCTGGTGCTGCTCGCCGACACGGTGGCGCGCACCGCCGTGGCGCCGTTGCAATTGCCGGTCGGCGTGCTCACCGCGCTGATCGGTGTGCCGGCGTTCATCAGCCTCGTGAGGCGGCTATGAGCGAAGCACCGATCGAGTGCCGGGGCGTGTCGCTTCGCGCCGGTGCAAGGGTGCTGGTCGATGCCCTGGACCTGCGGGTGCAGCCCGGCAGCCGCTGGGTGGTGCTGGGCCCGAACGGCGCCGGCAAGTCGACGCTGCTGGCCACGCTGGCCGGCGCGCGCCGTGCCGACGACGGCGTCGTGCTGATGGATGGCCACCGGCTCGAGCAGTGGGACGTGCAGACGCTGGCAGCGCAGCGGTCGCTCCTGCCGGACGGTTGGCTCGATCCGTTTGCCGCCACCGTGCTCGACACCGTGCTCACCGCGCGCTACCGCCTCGGTGAGGCGGACCAGCACGGCGCCCGCGTTGCCGCCCACTGGCTGGCCCGCTTCGACTGCGACGGGCTGCTGCAGCGGGACGTGCGCAGCCTGTCGCGGGGCGAAAGGCAGAGGGTGGCGATCGCCACCGCTTTGTCGCAGGAAGCTCCGCTGCTGTTGCTCGACGAGCCGATCGCGCACCAGGATCCGCGGCACCAGGCACTGGTCGTCGACGAACTGGCGCGCCTCGCCGACCACACGCTGGTGGCCTCGCTGCACGACCTGAATGCCGCGGTCCGGCTGGCGACCCACGCGTTGCTGCTCAACGGCCGGGGCGACTGGACCGCCGGACCGGCCGAGCAGGTACTTACGGCGGATCGTCTGTCGGCGCTGTTCGACACGCCGATCGACCAGCTGCCGCAGGCGGCAGGCCCCGGCTTCTTTGTGGTGCGGCCGCCGCGGTAGCACGCCGCGCCGGGAGAAGTCAGGGCCGCGTCGCCGCTTCGAGCCGCTCGAGGAAGGCCAGCGCATGCTCGCGCGAGCCGCCGCACATCTCGGCCGAAGGCTGCAGGCCGCTGCAGCAGGACGGTCGCTCCGGCCGCCCGAAGACGGCGCAGCGGCGCTCGTCGGTCAGCTGCGCGCAGCGAACCCCGGCCGGCTTGCCGGCCGGCATGCCGGGGATGGCGCTCGAGATCGACGGCGATTCGCAGCAGGCGCCGCAGCCGGGACGGCAGTTCATGCGCCGCCTCGCCCGGCGCGCGGCGCCGCGGACGGGACCCGTCGTGCCGTCGTTCGGGACAGCCGGCCAGGCATGGGGGCACGCGCGGCCGCTACCTGATGCCGATGCGCAGCGTCGCCGTGGCGACGTAGATCTCACGCAGGAACAGGCCCAGCCCGACGATCAGCGACACCAGCGACACGCCGAAGATCCACGCCACCAGCGTGGTCTGGCTGCGCTGCCAGTAGGCGTCGAGGAACAGCCCGCCGATCGACACGCACACCAGCAGCGCGGCGAGCACGGTGAAGGTGATCGCCATGTTGATCAGGCGCGCGCGGCGCGCCAGCAGCCTCAGCTCGCGATGCTCGGGCGAGGACGAATCGGCCGAGCCGGCCAGCCGCTTCTCGAGTTCGCGCGCGCGGTCGACGATGCGCGCAATGCGGTTGGTCATCGTGCCGAGCATCGAGCCGATCGCGGTCAGCAGGAACACCGGCGCGATCGCCAGCTGGATGAAGTGGACGACCGAGTCGAGCTGGCCGCCTCCCTGCGCCAGGATATCGGGGGTCATGGGCTCGACTCTACCGCTGCGCTTGCCGGCGCACCGCGTCGATGCGCTCGCACAGCAGCGCCAGCTCGTCGGCCAGCCGTGGCGTGTGCCGGTTGATCCGGTCGGCGTCGACGGTGACGAGGTGGCCGCCGGCAACGGCCCGCTGCTCGCCGAAGCGCTTCCACATGTCCAGCGAGCCGCGGTCGACGCCGCCGGGCTCGGCGGTGACGATCATCTGCGG
>JBHJND010000617.1:0-4702 GCA_048497655.1 Caballeronia novacaledonica | reverse complement strand
GTTCCCCGTGGCATCGGCGCGGTCGATGACCACGTCGGTGCAGGCGATCACGCTCGTGCTGATGGCCGGCAGCCCGCCGCCGGCGAGCGCGACCCAGGTCGTGCCGTCGGTCGTACGACAGAGGCCGCGACTGGTGGCGGCGAAGGCCCGGCTGGCGTTGCCGCGATCGACGGCAATCCGGTAGAAGCTGTGGTTGGCCAGCAGCGCAGCGGCGTGATGCGTCCAGGTGTCGCCGCCATCGGTGCTGCGCAGGACCCCGATGCCGAGGTACACGCCCGGCGCCGAATTCAGCGCGAACTGCGTGCTGTAGAGCTGCACGTTGCCTTCGCCGGTGCCCGCGTACAGCACGTCGGGATCGCTGGTGCCGATCGCCAGCGCACCGATCGCCAGCGACGGCTCGTGATCGCCGAGCGCCGTCCAGGTCTGCGCGCCGTCCTGCGTGCGCCACACGCCGCCGCGGCTGGTGCCGATGAAGATCGTGTTGCCGTCGGCCGGATGCGGCGCAATCGCCGTCACGCGGCCGCTGATCAGCACGCGCGCGCCGCCGTAGGTCTGGCCGTTCGGCACCGCCAGCGGCCCCATCGGCGTCCAGTTCGCACGCGCCGCATCGACGGGCGCCAGCGCCATCGGCGCGGCGATAGGCGCGTCGCGCTCGGCCAGCGCGTGCCATCGCATCAGTGCCGGGTTGAACTCTTCCGCGGCGTTGGCCGGCGCCGGCATCATCATCGGACCGCCGGGTCCGCCGGCGACGCGCCGCACGGCGGCGAAGTCGAGCCCGAAGCGGCCGTAGAGCTTGCCGGTGTCCTTGACGCGGCGCTTCGGCTTCGCCGCCGTCTTCGCCACCTTCTTCTTAGGGGCGGCCCTGCGCGGAGCGGCCTTCTTCGTCCCCGCTCTGGCCGCTGCGCCCTTTGCTGCACGGGTGCGCGTTGTCATGGCCGATCCTCAGCCGAACGCACCAGCAGGTTCTTCAGGCCTGCATACAGCGCGCCGAGCGCGAACCACGTCAGCAGGAATGCGCCCGTTTCCAGCAGGAAGCTGTGGAACTTGTAGAACATCTCCGCAATGCCGAGCGAGACCACGAGCAGCGGCAACTGCTCCAGGGTCAGTTGTCGCATCGTCAGGCGGCGAATCAATTCGTACATAAGTCCTCCGCGGTCAGCAGTTGAGGGTGACAAGCCACCCGCGCGCCGGCCGGGCTGTACCGGCTGGCGGCGGCGTTAAGTTGCAGGAGATCGACGGCCAGCGCGAGCGCGCCGCCAGGAATGGAGAGGTGTTCCGCAAGGCCCATCGCGGCCTCTGGAGCGGGTTGTTCTTTGTGCCTGCGGTGTCGAATCAAGCCTAGCCGTCGCGACGCAAAAGTCGATACCGCACTGGCGCAGTCACCCGTGCTCGCACGGATCGCCCGGACCCATGCAGGCACCCGCACGCCGGCGCCCTCCCGGCACCCTGCGGCGCGTCGCTAGAATCCGTCAAACATCGACCCACGCGGGGAGACGGGCATGCGGCAACACCAGGTAGTGGTGACGTTCGGCAACGAAGTCGACTTCGAATTCCGGATTCCATCGGAGGACGTTGCCAAGCGCGCGATGGATGAGGCGCGCGCGTGGTTCGACCGCGAGTTCGTCGCGCTCGAATGCGATATCGCCTCGCCGATCGGCAAGGTGCTGTCGGCCGACCGCGTGCTCAGCGTTGCCAAGTACTCCGGCGCACGCCGGTTCCGAGCAGAGCACGCCTGGGCGGAGGAGTTCGCGCGCAACACCGCCGCGCTGCTCGGTCGGGACTTCGTCAAGGTCGACGTCCCGAACTACACGGTCGGGTTCTAGAGCCGCGCCGCCAGCCGCGTGCCCTGGTCGATCGCGCGCTTGGCGTCGAGCTCGGTCGCTTCGTCGGCGCCGCCGATCAGGTAGACCGGGACTCCCGCCGCCTCGAGCGGCGTCTGCAGTTCACGCAGCGGCACCTGGCCCGCACACAGCACGACCGTGTCGCATTCGATGAGCTGGCCGTCCTTGCGATCCTCGCCATAGGTGACGAACAGCCCCTGTGGCGTGATGCGCTCGTAGTTCACGCCGCCGATCATCTCGACCTGCTTCATCTGCAGTGCCGCGCGGTGGATCCAGCCGGTGGTCTTGCCCAGGCCCCTGCCGAGCTTGCCGGCCTTGCGCTGCAGGAGCGTCACCTGTCGCGCCGGTGGCGCGGGCCGCGGGCGCACGACGCCGCCCCGCACTTCGGCGGGATCGGCGACCCCCCACTCCGCCAGCCACTCCCTGAGGTTCAGCGTCGGCGAATGCCCAGGCGCCGTGACCAGGAACTCGGCGACGTCGAAGCCGATGCCGCCGGCGCCGACGATCGCCACGCGCGCACCCACCGGCTTGCCATGCAGCAACACGTCGACGTACGACAGCACGTTGTCGCCCTCCTGCCCGGGAATCTTCGGGTCGCGCGCGGCGACGCCGGTCGCCAGGATCACGCCATCGAACTTCTGCGCAATCAGCGCATCGGCGCCGATCCGCGCGTTCAGGTGCAGGTTCACGCCTGTAGCCGACAGCCGCCGCGAGAAGTAGCGCAGCGTCTCGCTGAACTCCTCCTTGCCGGGGATGCGCCGGGCCATGTTGAACTGTCCGCCGATCTGCGCCGAGGCCTCGAACAGGTGCACTTCGTGCCCGCGCTGCGCCAGCGTGGTCGAGGCCGCCAGGCCCGCGGGGCCCGCGCCGACCACCGCATAGCGCCTGCGCTGCGGCGCCGGGCCGATGACGAGCAGGGTTTCGCGGCCGGCGCGCGGATTGACGAGGCAGCTCGCCAGCTCGTTCTTGAAGGCATGGTCGAGGCACGCCTGGTTGCAGGCGATGCAGGTGTTGATGTCGTCGGCGCGGCCTGCCCTGGCCTTGGCGACGAACTCCGGATCGGCCAGCAGCGGTCGCGCGAGGCTGACCATGTCGGCGCAGCCGTCGGCCAGCACCTGTTCGCCGACCTCGGGCGTGTTGATCCGGTTGCTGGTGACGAGCGGAATCGTGATGCCGGCGGCGCGCAGCTCGTCGCGCATCTTCTTCGTCACCCAGGCGAAGGCGCCGCGCGGCACGCTCGTGGCAATGGTCGGCACACGCGCTTCGTGCCAGCCGATGCCGGTGTTGAGGATCGTCGCGCCCGCCTGCGTGACGGCCTTGGCGAGCGTCACCGCCTCGGGCCAGCTGCTGCCGTCCGGAATCAGGTCCAGCATCGACAGCCGGTAGATGATGATGAAGTCGCGCCCCACCGCCTCGCGAATGCGCGCAACGATCTCCACCGGCAGCCGCATGCGGTTCTCGTATGCACCGCCCCATGCGTCGGTGCGATGGTTGGTGTGCGTGACGAGGAACTGGTTGATGAAGTAGCCCTCGCTGCCCATCACTTCGACGCCGTCGTAGCCAGCCTCGCGCGCCAGTTTCGTGCAGCGGACGAAGGCGCGGATCTGCCGCTCGATACCGCGCGCGGTGAGTTCGCGCGGCGTGAACGGCGAGATCGGGCTGCGGATGCGCGACGGCGCAACGCAGAAGGGCTGGTAGCCGTAGCGGCCGGTGTGCAGGATCTGCAGCGCGATGCGGCCG
Organism: Caballeronia novacaledonica; assembly: GCA_048497655.1. Taxonomy (GTDB): domain Bacteria; phylum Pseudomonadota; class Gammaproteobacteria; order Burkholderiales; family Burkholderiaceae_F; genus JADJWR01. The sequence goes on along the minus strand of JBHJND010000617.1, from coordinate 1,121 downwards.
CCCTCGGCATGCACAGCGTCCGTGACGGTCCGGTGCCGCTTGGCTGCCGCCGACGTCGCCAGCGTGCCGGCTAGCGGCTTGGCCCAGCCTTCGATGTTGGGGGCGAAGCCCCCGGTCACCATCAGCCCGACGCCCCCGCGCGCGCGTTCGGCAAAGTAGGCGGCCATCGCCGGAAAGTGCTTGCGGCCGTCTTCCAGGCCCGTGTGCATGCTGCCCATCAGCACACGGTTGGACAGCGTGACAAAGCCCAGATCCAGCGGGGCCAGCAGGTGGGGGTAGGCGTTGCTCATGGGCCGATGGTAGCGGCCCTGCGCATCCGGACCGGCCCAGGCCGGTCAATTGCGGGGGGTTTCCGCGCCAACTCCGAAAATCCCCGGCGTCGGCGCTCCATTACGGTGATCTGCCGATGCAGCCCGCTGCTGCAATGTCGATAAGACCCTGCAACACCGGCACCTCACATCTTCAGCATGGCCTCGAATCCCGCCGCCACCGCCGCCACTGTCGCCACCGTCGCCACCATCGCCACGGCCGCCAAAGCTGCCGCCGCACCACCGCCACGCAAGCGCATCAACCCGCTGCTGCTGATCGCGTCCGGCGCGGTGCTGATGATGGGCGCCGGCCTGATGTACTGGCTCGAACCCAGGTCGGATGGCGGGCCGCCGGTCGTGACCTCCGCCTCGGTTGCCTCAAGCGGAGTCCGGGAAGCGCATCTGCGGAAGGCGCGCGAGCGCGAGGACCAGGCGCGCGCCGAGCAGGAGCGGATCGCCGCAGAGGAAGCCGCCGAGAGGGCCCGTCGGGCGGCCGTGATGGCTGACGCAGCAACGGAAGCGCAGGCCCGGAACCAGCGCGAAGAGATGGCGCGCAAGCAGGCGGCCGTCGACAGCGCGCGCCGCAGCGTCGAGGACGCCGAAGAGGCCTGGAAGCGCTTCTACAAGCCGTCGGCGAACTGCAGCGACCCCGCTGCGCGCGCCACCGTCGAATGCGTCAACGAGTACGTCAAGGCCAAGCGGGAATTCGAGTCGCGGCGATAGGGTCGCGGACGACGTTTCGATGTCCCTGCCGCGGGAAACGGCCGGAGGAGACATCCGAGCCAGCGGGTGGCCGCAATGCAGTCCCGCACA
>JBHJND010000616.1:0-4183 GCA_048497655.1 Caballeronia novacaledonica | reverse complement strand
ACGGACAGACGTACCGGCTGCATGAGATCCCGCCCAACGGCCAGGGCATCGCCGCGCTGGCCTGCCTCGGCATCCTGAAGCACACCGGGCTGGCCGGCTGCGCGGTCGACTCGCCGGACTGGCATCACGTGACGATCGAGGCGATGAAGCTGGCCTTTGCCGACACCTACGCCCATGTCGCCGACCCGCGCGCGATGCGGGTGACGCCGGAACAGATGCTCGACGACGGATATCTCGCGTCGCGGGCGGCGCTGATCGACATGGCGCGGGCGCAGCCCTTCGCCGCCGGCAGCCTGCCTGCGGGCGGCACGATCTACCTGTCGGCGGCGGACGCCGGCGGCATGATGGTGAGCTTCATCCAGAGCAACTACATGGGCTTCGGCTCCGGCGTGGTGATCCCCGGCTACGGCATCTCGCTGCAGAACCGCGGCGCCGGCTTCTCGTTCGACCCGGCCAGCGCCAACTGCGTCGGCCCCGGCAAGCGGCCGTTCCACACCATCATCCCCGCCTTCCTGATGAAGGACGGCGCACCGCAGATGAGCTTCGGCGTGATGGGCGGCAACATGCAGCCGCAGGGCCACGTGCAGACGCTCACCCGCATGCTGCTCGCCGGCCAGCAGCCGCAGGCCGCCTGCGACGCGCCACGGTGGAAGTGGGACTCGGGGCTGAAGATCGACGTCGAGCCGACCATGCCGCCGGCGGTGCGCGACGAACTCGCGCGGCGCGGCCACGCGGTGGCCCGGCTCGACGACAGCTACATGGACTACGGCAGTGGCCAGTTCGTCTGGCGGCTCGGTGATCCGGCGGTCGACGGCTACGCGGCGGCCAGCGACTCGCGGCGCGACGGTCTCGCTGCCGGCTTCTAGGACGTTCTCGGAGCCGGTTTCTTGACGCGCGGCAAGACGTCGCGCCGACGCGCGACCGGCCGCGCCCATTCTGGGAGAATCCGCCCCGGGCGAGCCGGCGCTACGAGTCGGCGCGCAAAGCAAGGGAACCAGATGACCTACGCCGCCATCACCGGCTGGGGCAAGTGCATGCCCCCGGCCGTCCTGTCCAACCAGGACCTTTCCACCTTCCTCGACACCAACGACGAGTGGATCGTCTCGCGCACCGGCATGAAGGAGCGGCGCGTCTCGCACGTTCCCGGCATCGATCTGGCCACCGTGGCGAGCCGGCGGGCGCTGGCCTGCGCCGGGCTGGCGGCCGAGGACCTCGACCTGATCGTGCACGGCAGCTGCACCTTCGACGAGCAGGTGCCCAACAGCGCCTCCGGCGTGCAGGTGAAGCTCGGCGCGGTCAACGCGGCATCGATGGACGTCAACACGGCCTGCACCAGCTTCCTCTACGGCCTGTCGGCGGCCTCGGCGATGGTGCGCACCGGCGCCGTGCGCAACGCGCTGGTGATCGGCGTCGAGGTCATCTCGCCGTACATGGACTGGAACAACCGCAACGTCGCGGTGCTGTTCGGCGACGGCTGCGCGGCGGTGGTGCTGCAGCCGAGCGAGAAGGAGGAAGGCCTGCTCGGCGAGCAGCTCGGCTGCTACGCCGAGGCGCGGCAGATCCTTCGCGTGCGCGGCGCCGGCGGCGTCTACACCAACCGCGGCGCGCGGCTCGGCAACACGCTGTGGGACTTCGACGGCGGCGAGATCTTCAAGAAGGCGGTCAAGGGCATGGCGCTGGCCTCGCAGAAGGTGCTCGCCAAGTGCGGCCTGACGCCGGAGCAGATCGACCTGGTGGTGCCGCACCAGGCCAACCTGCGCATCATCGAGTCGGTCGCCAGGCACGCCGGCCTGCCGATGGAGTAGGTCTTCCTCACCGTGCAGCAGTACGGCAACATGTCCGCCGCCACGGTGCCGGTGGCGCTGGTCGACGCGGTCGAGTCCGGCCGCGTGAAGCCCGGCTCGACGGTGCTGATGCCGGGCTTCGGCGGCGGGCTCACCCTGTGCTCGCACCTCGTCCGCTGGGGCGAGCGCGTCACGCCGATTGCCGAGAGCGACGCCGAGCTGCCGCCGTGCGAGCGCAGCGCGCTCGAACTGGTCAACGACATCCGCGCCCGCAAGGGGCCGTACGATGCGTCCGAGGCCGGCCTCGCCTGGCCGCGCTTCGCCGAGGCGGACGTCGCCCGAGCCTGATCCACCCCAACACCGCGAGGCCGCCATGACCCTTTGCCCGATCGCCATCGTCGCCGGCAGCAAGAAGTGCCCGGCGTTTTCCGTCTGCCCGCTGAAGTCCGTCCTCGGCGACCAGGCCAAGCCCGACGAATACGACCCGAAGAACGAGCAGGCGGCGAAAAAGAAGGGCGCGCCGCGCAGGAAGTAGCGACTCCGGAGCGATAGCGAACCATGACCACGCAGAAGACCTACGAACCGGTTGCCCCGCACAAGGTCGCCTTCCTCGGCCTGGGCGTGATGGGCTTCCCGATGGCGGGCCACCTGGCGCGCGCCGGCCACCACGTCGCGGTCTACAACCGCACGATCAAGAAGGCCGAGCGCTGGGCCGACGAGTACGGCGGCCGCATCGCCGCCACGCCGCGCGAGGCGGCCGACGGCGCGCAGGTCGTGTTCGCCTGCGTCGGCAACGACGACGACCTGCGCAGCGTCGTGCTGGGCGGCGACGGTGCGCTTGCCGGCATGGCGAGGGACGCGATCTTCTTCGACAACACCACCGCCTCGGCGGCAGTTGCGCGCGAACTGCACGCCGCCGCCCGGGCGAAGGGCCTGCACTTCATCGACGCGCCGGTCTCAGGCGGCCAGGCCGGCGCGGTCAACGGCCTGCTGACCGTGATGTGCGGCGGCGACGCCGAGCCCTTCGCCCGCGCGCAGCCGGTGGCGATGGCCTTCGCCAAGGCGGTGACGCTGGTCGGGCCGAGCGGCGCCGGCCAGCTGGCCAAGATGGTCAACCAGATCGCCATCGCCGGCCTGGTGCAGGGGCTGTCGGAGTCGATCGCCTTCGGCCAGGCCGCCGGGCTGGACATGAAGCTGGTGCTGCAGGTGATCGGCAAGGGCGCCGCGCAGAGCTGGCAGATGGACAACCGCGGCTCGACGATGATCGACGACAAGTTCGACTTCGGCTTCGCGGTGGACTGGATGCGCAAGGACCTCGGCCTGTGCCTCGACGAGGCGCGCCGCAACGGCGCCGTGCTGCCGGTGGCGGCGCTGGTCGACCAGTTCTACGCCGACATCCAGGCGATGGGCGGCAACCGCTGGGACACCTCCAGCCTGATCCGCCGCCTGCGCCACCGCAAGCCGTAGCCCGCCCGCGGGAACTCGCACGGTGCCCGGCCGGTCGGACACACCGGTCGGCCGCCGCGCCGCGCCCTTCTTGATCGAGGCCCCTCTTCCGTGCACGCCACCCTGCCCCTGCTGAAGGCTACCGACTTCCCCGCGCTGCGCCGCCGCGCCGTCGAGACGCTGCAGGTCAACCTCGGCTACACCTGCAACCAGAGCTGCGTGCACTGCCACGTCAACGCCGGCCCGAACCGCAAGGAGCAGATGGACCGCGCCACCGTCGAGCGGGTGCTCGACGTGCTGGTGGCCAAGCGCATCCGCACGCTGGACCTCACCGGCGGCGCACCGGAGCTGAACCCGCACTTCCGCGACCTGGTGGCGCAGGCGCGCGCCCGCGGCGTGCACGTGATCGACCGCTGCAACCTGACCATCCTGTCCGAGCCCGGCCAGGAAGACCTGGCCGGGTTCCTCGCCGCGCAGGGCGTCGAGGTGGTCGCCTCGCTGCCCTGCTACCTGGAGGACAACGTCGACCGCCAGCGCGGCGCCGGCGTCTTCGACCGCAGCGTGCGCGCGCTGCAGGCACTGAATGCGCTCGGCTACGGCCGCGACGAGCGCCTGCCGCTGTCGCTCGTCTACAACCCGCAGGGGCCGGTGCTGCCGCCGCCGCAGGCTGGCCTCGAAGCCGACTATCGCCGCATCCTCGGCGAGCGCTTCGGCATCGTCTTCACCCGCCTGTACGCGCTGGCCAACATGCCGATCGCCCGCTTCGGCTCCACGTTGGTCAGCAAGGGCCAGCTCCGCGAGTACATGGGCAAGCTGCGCGCCGCGCACCGGCCGGAGAACGTCGACCAGGTGATGTGCCGCACGCTGGTCTCGGTCGACTGGCAGGGATTCCTGTACGACTGCGACTTCAACCAGATGCTCGGCCTGCACCTGCACGAGGCGGGGCAGCGCCA
>JBHJND010000615.1:0-2265 GCA_048497655.1 Caballeronia novacaledonica | reverse complement strand
GTCCATGCCGAGCAGCACGCGCAGCGCGCCGTCCAGGGGCAGGCCGGCGCGCAGCATCACCGCCAGCTCGGAGGTCAGCGCGAGGATCTCGGCGCGGCTCGGCTTGTCGCCGCCCACCGACCAGCGGCGACGCGAGGGCTTTGCCGCGCCAGGCACGGCCGCCGGCGCCGCGGCGCGGTCGAACACTCCCACCGGCGTCAGGCCCTGCTCGACCAGGCGGCGGATCGCTTCTTCGCGGCTGCGCGCATCGATGCGGCCCTCGACGAGGCCGCCGCCGGCGCTGGCCGCCTTGTAGGCGAACTCAGCCATCGGTCTGGTCCTGCGTCACCCGCAGCACCTCCTCGAGGCTGGTCACGCCCGTCGCAACCTTGCGCAGGCCGTCCTCGTACAGCGTGACCAGCCCGCTCTTGCGCGCGATCTCCTGCAACTGCGAGGCGTCGGCGCCGCGCAGGATCGCCTCGCGCACCGGCTCGTCGACCACCAGCAGTTCGTGGATCGCGGCGCGCCCCCAGTAGCCGCTGCCGCGGCAGTGCGTGCAACCGGGCGCCGCCATGGCGGCCTGCCCCGGCTGCAGGAAGCGCGCCAGCCCGCTGCTGGCGATGACCTCCGCCGGCAGGTCGGCCGGCCGGCGGCAGTGCTCGCACAGGCGGCGCACCAGCCGCTGCGACAGCACGCCGTTGACGGTGGAGGTGATCAGGTACCGCTCCACCCCCATGTCGGTCATGCGCACCACCGCGCTGGCGGCGGTGTTGGTGTGCAGGGTCGACAGCACGAGGTGGCCGGTCAGCGCCGACTGCACGGCGATCTGCGCCGTCTCGCCGTCGCGCATCTCGCCGATCATGATGATGTCCGGGTCCTGGCGCAGGATCGAGCGCAGCGCGCTGGCGAAGGTCAGGCCGATCTGCGGATGGACGTGGATCTGGTTGATGCCGTCGAGCTGGTACTCGACCGGGTCCTCGACCGTCAGGATCTTCAGTGCGTTGGCGTCGAGCTTGGACAGCGCTCCATAGAGGGTCGTGGTCTTGCCGGAGCCGGTCGGCCCGGTCACCAGCAGGATGCCGTGCGGCCGCGCCAGAAGCGCCTCGAAGCGCTGCAGGTTGTCCGGGCTGAAGCCGAGCTCGGCCAGGCTGAAGCGCACGCTGGCGCGGTCGAGCACGCGCAGCACGACGCTCTCGCCGTGCACGGTCGGCACGGAGGACACGCGCAGGTCGAGTTCCCTGCCCTTGACGCGCATCTTGATGCGGCCGTCCTGCGGCAGCCGCCGCTCGGCGATGTTCAGCTGCGCCAGCAGCTTCATCCGCGAGACGACCGCCGCCGCCAGCCGCGGCTCGATCACCTCGTAGGTGTCGATCACGCCGTCGACCCGGTAGCGAACGTGCAGCCCGTCGTCGAACGGCTCGAGGTGGATGTCCGAGGCGCGCAGGTCGGTGACCCGGCTCACCAGCACGTTGACCAGGCGGATCACCGGCGCCTCGCTGGCCAGGTCGCGCAGGTGCTCGACGAAGTCGCTGGCCGAGGCGGCATCCGCCTCGTCGGCCTCGGCGTCGTCCTCGCCCTCGCCTTCGATCGCCCGCGCCAGCGCCGCGTCGATCTCCGACTCGAGGCCGATCGCCGGGCTGACCTGCAGGCCGCTGGCCAGCCGCAGCGCGCGCAGCGCGAACTCGTCCTGCGGCGTGGCCATCACGACGTGCAGCACGTCGTCGCGCACGTCGAGCGGCAGGATGCGGTGGGTGCGGAAGAACGCCGGCGCGACCTGCTTGACCATCGGCGGCACCGCCGGGAAGGCATCCGCCAGCACCAGCGGCCGCTGCAACTGCGCTGCCAGCACACGGGCCACGTCCAGTTCGGAGACCAGGCCGAGCCGGACCAGCACGCGGCCGAGCAGGCTGCCAGTCTCCCGCTGCGCCGTCAGTGCGCGGTCGAGGTCGCGCGCCGACAGCTTGCCCTCGGCGACGAGATGCTGTCCGAGCAGCACGCGCTCCTCGGCAACTTCGGTCGGTGATGGTTCAGCGATCAGCAATGTGGACTCCGCCGCGGTCGGCGCGCCAGCGAATCAGGGTCACGGCGGCCCGGCCTGCCGGGTGGGGCTCGATCGCAGGCCGCCGACACTAACCCGCCACTGCGGTAACCAACCCGCAGAGTTTGTCACGAATCGTATCGGTGACCGGCGCGGCGCCCGCACCAAGCTGGAAGTGGCCGACGGCACCGGCGGCTGGCTCACCATCCCACCGTCGCAGATCGAGCTCGCGCCGCCGAAAGAGGTCT
>JBHJND010000614.1:0-1607 GCA_048497655.1 Caballeronia novacaledonica | reverse complement strand
GCGGCTGTACCGGGTGACCACCAACGCGGTGATCTGCGAGGGCATCGGCCACGCCATCGCGCTGGAGACCGGGATCGCCGCGCTCGGCAACATGGAGGCGGTGCAGTTCCACCCGACCGGCATCTTCCCGGCCGGCATCCTGGTCACCGAGGGCTGCCGCGGCGACGGCGGCCTGCTGAAGGACGCCGACGGCCACCGCTTCATGCCGGACTACGAGCCGGAGAAGAAGGAACTGGCCTCGCGCGACGTGGTGAGCCGGCGGATGGAGGAGCACATCGCCAAGGGCAAGGGCGTGAAGTCGCGCTTCGGCGAGCACATCTGGCTCGACATCACGCTGCTCGGCGAGCACCACATCCACCACAACCTGCGCGAGGTCTTCGACATCTGCAAGTACTTCCTCGGCGTCGACCCGGTGAAGGACATGATCCCGGTGCGGCCGGCGCAGCACTACACGATGGGCGGCGTGCGCACCGACCACACCGGCGAGAGCCGGCAGCTCAAGGGCCTGTTCTCCGCCGGCGAGGCGGCCTGCTGGGACATGCACGGCTTCAACCGGCTGGGCGGCAACTCGGTGGCCGAGACGGTGGTCGCCGGCATGATCGTCGGCGAGTTCATCGCCGACTTCTGCGACAAGGCCGACAACGACATCCGCATCCCGACCGGCGTCATCAAGGACTTCGTGCAGCGCGAGCAGGCGAAACTGAACGGCCTGCTGCTCGGCAAGGGCAGCGAGGACGCCAGCGCCCTGAAGGCGAAGATGCAGGAAATCATGACCGCCAAGGTCGGCATCTTCCGCAAGGGCTCCGACCTCGAGCAGGCGGTCGACGAGTTGCAGAAGCTGCTCGTGCGCAGCCGCAACATCGGCCTGCGCGCCAGCTCGCCGGGGCCGAACCCCGAGCTGGTCACCGCCTACCGCACGAGGATGATGCTCAAGCTGGCGCTGACGGTGGCCTACGGCGCGCTGGTGCGCACCGAGAGCCGCGGCGCCCACTTCCGCCAGGACTTCCCGCGCCGCAACGACGCGGAGTGGCTCAAGCGCACGCTGGCCACCTGGAAGAACGAGTCCGACACCCTGCCGACGCTGTCGTACGAGGCGCTCGACGTCGGGCGGATGGAGCTGCCGCCGGGCTGGCGCGGCTACGGCGCCAAGGACTACGTCGATCACCCGGACACGCCGGTCCGCCAGGCCGAAGTCGATGCAACGAAACAGAAGAGCACCGACCGCTTCGAGCTGCAGCAGGCGCTGAACCCGTACGAGCAGCTGCTGCCGCAGCGGCTGCGCGGGCGCAACGAACGGATCGACGAACCTCTTGACCCGTCGTCGGCACGGAGGGCTGCATGACCGAGCACAAGATCAACGTCGTGCCGCGCGGCGGCAACGGCAGCCAGGCCGCCAGCGGCCAGAAGCTGAAGTTCCACATCATGCGGTTCAACCCGGCCGACCCGGCGAGCCGGCCGCACCTGCAGACCTACGAGCTGGAGCAGACCGCGGGCATGACGCTGTTCATCGCCCTGAACGAGATCCGCGAGAAGCTCGACCCGTCGCTGCAGTTCGACTTCGTCTGCCGCGCCGGCATCTGCGGCAGCTGCGCGATGGTCATCAACGG
>JBHJND010000613.1:0-4142 GCA_048497655.1 Caballeronia novacaledonica | reverse complement strand
CTCGCTGTGGCCATCCTGCTGCGTGGCTCGAACAACGCGACGACCGACTGGTTCTACAACCGCGACGGCAGCGTCGTCGTCCTGCGGATCGACGGTAAGAAAGTCACCAAGGTCGGCGAGGTCACGGTGCGCAGTCTGCCGGAAGGTGTGGTGTTCAGCCCGGACGGGAAGTGGCTGTACGTCGGCAACTTCATGGACTCCGACATCTCCGTGCTGCGCGTGGATGGCGACACCGTTACCAACACGGGAACGCTGCTCAAGCTGCCCGGCAGACCGGCGTCGATGCGAGGGAGAACTCAGTAACCGGTCTTGGAACCAAGAGCGGCTGACGCCGCCCTGTGCGAGTGGTCTGGAGCTGCGAACGGCCTGCCCGGTGGCTACTCGTACCTCTCGGGTCCTCCGCGGGCAGGCGGTGGCGGTCCGCTTCGCCCTCTGGCGAGAGCCGGCTGGGCGGCGCAGCCTGCCGGTCGCACATAGCAATCAGAGGACGACTTGCAGTCTGAAGCGGTAGTTCGGGGCGGCAGGCTGCACGCCTGCTCCTGGCCGACCTGCGCCGGCCGGTCGGCGGGCGCAGTAGCTCCGCGAAGCAGTCGCCAAATCAGTGGTCAGCCTGCGTGGCCAACTCGAGCGTGTCGGCGGACCCGGTGCCGAGGCACCCGACCGGCACCATCGAGCTTGCATGCGCCGACTCCCGTGCGGTCGCGCGACACGCCACGGCTGCGGCCGACCGTCAGCATGGCTCGCCACGCTCGTTGTGAATGATCAAGCCGGGCGCCCGTAGTGAAGAGATGATGGACAGGCAGTCGGCGCGGCGACCGTGGTTCCGGCTCGCCTGAAACTCGTTCCAGACCGATCGAGGCTGCCTTCCTGGGGAGGCGGATGATGCGTGGCGCACTAGTCGTCCTCACGCTCTGCGTCGTCGGGGCCTTCTCTTCTCCGGCCGCCGGTCAGCGCGCTTCGACCGGCCTGGCGGGCATCTTCTCCCGCACCGGGGTCGACGTCGCCGCCGTGCGAGTCGAAACGCCGACCGCGGCGACCATGCCGTTGATCGATGCGCACAATCACCTCAACGCGAACATGTCGGCCGAGACGCTGATCGAGTCGATGCGGCGCGCCGGGGTCGAGTCGATGGTGCTGATGTCGCGTCAGTACCGCGATCCCAGCGATGGAGCGATGGCCAACGACGAGCAGGCGCTCGAGCTCTCGCAACGATATCCGGGGCGCTTCATTGCCTTCGTCGGCGGCCAGCGCGACGAGCTGGGGCCGCGCGGCATCAACAACCCGCGCAATGTCGATCAAGTTCTGCGCGAATTCGGCGACAAGCTGGGCAAGGGCGACTACCGGGGCCTGGGCGAGTTCATTCTCGTTCACCACGCCTACGGCGTCGGCGGCGGCGAAACCGGCGCCGAGGTGCGCGTCCGGGTCGATCTCGAGGCCATGCGAAAGGTCGCGGCGCTCGCCGCCCGACATCGGGTTCCCGTGCTGTTTCACGCGGAGGCCGAGGAGCAGCCGGCCATGGAAGCCGAAGCGCTGATCGGCGCGTTTCCGGACACCCTGTTCATCTGGGCGCACGCCTGTGGGCGCGCCAGCGCCGAAGACACCGCGCAGCGGCTGCGCCGCTATCCCAACCTGATGTGCGACCTCGGGGGGATGTCCAACGGACCGCGGACCATGGGGGGCTACGGCAAGCCGTGGCCGAGGAGCACCCCCTGGGTGCACCAGGTGCAGGACGACAGCGGCCGCGTCCTGCCGGAGATGAAGCAGTTGCTCGAGGCTTTCCCCGACCGCTTCATGATCGGCACCGACACGGCTCACACGGCTTACCTGAAGTTCTACGACTACAGGATCGCGATCCTCCGCGTCATGCTCGTCCAGCTTGCGCCGGATGCTGCACGCAAGATCGGAGCGGAGAACGCCCGCCGCGTATTCGCGAATCCAGCGACGCGGCCGTGAAGCTTCCAGGGTGGCCCGCGGCGCGTGCTGGCAGGCGGCCGACGGCGCCGCCCGGCGCGGCGGTCTTCGCCGCCCGGCGACGCGCGACTACCGCCGCTTCTTGCCGGCGCTCTTCGGCGCCGCCTTCGACTTCGACTTGGCCGGCTGCTGCGCCTGGGCGATCTCCTCGCCGCTGCGCCCTTCCAGCTTCGGCTTGATGTTGTCGTCGATCCACTTGGGGTCCCACCACTCCACCGGCAGCACGGCCACGCCGGCGAGGTAGACGCCGTAGTGCAGGTGGTCGCCGGCGGCGAGCCCCGTCTCGCCGGTCTTGCCGAGGACCTGCCGCTTGCCGACCGTGTCGCCCTCCTTGACGTCGATCGAGCTGAGGTGGCCGTAGAGCGAATACAGGCCGAGGCCATGGTCGAGGATCACCGTGCCGCCGTAGATGCCGAGGTCGCCGGTGAAGGCCACCGTGCCGCTGTTGGCGGCCTCGACCGGGTAGTTCTTCGTCACCGACAGGTCGTAGCCGAGGTGGTAGGCGGTGTCGATCGCCTCGCCGCCGTAGGTGTAGGTGCGCTGGTCGGCGAAGTTCGCCTCGACCTTCGAGTTGCTGAGCTGGACGAAGGCGTCCTTCCACAGGATCGACGGCGTCGCCTTGCCCGTGATGGCCCTGATCCTGTCCTCGTTGTCCTTGCGCAGCGCCCGGTTCACCGCGACGAAGACGTCCTTCGGCGCGCCCTGCCGCGCGGCGGCATCGGCGAGCAGCGGCGCCACCTTGCCCTGCAGGAAGGCGTCCGACACCGGCAGCGTGCTCTTGCGGTAGCGGACGTCCTTCAGCTCATAGGCGAGCCGCATCTCGCGCGTGTTGCCGGCCTTGTCGGTGGCCACCAGCACCGGCCGCACGTCCGCTGCCACATCGTACGGATGCGCGAACAGGACGAAGTAGCGGTCGGGATGGTCCTTGACCTGGCCGGCGAAGCCGGGGAAAAAATGCGGGCCGATCTTCACGCCGCTGGTGGCGGTGTCCACCGAGGCCTTGTAGACGAGCGCGCCGACGCCGCCGAAGTTCACGTAGCGGTCGTCGGCGACGAGTTCGAGCGTCGGCGGCGTGATGTCGATGGTGACGTTCTTCTCCAGCACGGCCTCGTTGCCGCGCCACAGCGAGGCGTCGCGCGCGGCGATGCGCAGCACAGCCGGCCCCTCCTTGACGCCGGCCGCCTTCGCCAGTGCCACCTCGAACTTCTTCTCGCCCGCCGGCTGGGCGAACTGCTCGGATGCCAGGCTGACCTCGGCGCCCCCCTGCGACAGCGTTGCCTTGACCGACTTCAGGCCGGTGCCGGTGTCGGTGACCCGGATCGCCAGCGGCGCCACGCCGAGCACGTCGGTCTCCGGCGACAGCGCGATCTGCGGCGGCGTGGACTCGAAGCGCGGCCACAGGAAGAGCGCGCCGCCGGCCAGCGCGGCGGCGACGATCAGGAGCAGGGCGACGAGCAGGGTGCGCCTGCGGCGCGGTCGATCGGCGGGAAGTGCGTTCATTGCGTCCGTAGGGAAGGTTGGCGGCGCGGATGCCGGCGGCGGCGAGCCCCGGCCCGACGCGCCGCTCGGCTGGCGGCGGGCCGCAGCATACCTGCCGGCGCAGAGAGCGAAATTCGCCGCCAGCGATGCGGCTGCAGCGGCGCGGTGGCGGCCGCCTCCAGCCGCTAGACTTCCCTGTCCGCTTCAAGGATCCGCTGCGATCCGCCTGCAGTCGCTGACATGCATCGCCTTGCCTGCCGGACCGCCGCATGACGTGGTCGATCGTCGCTCGTGATCCCGCCACCGGCGCGTTCGGCATCGCCGTGGCCACCCGCTTCTTCGCCGTCGGCGCGCTTTGTCCGCACGGCGACGGCGGCGTCGGCGCGCTGTGCACGCAGGCGCTGATCAACCCGACCTACGGGCCGCGCGGCCTGCGACTGCTGCGCGAGGGCGTGCCGGCGCAGACCGTGGTCGACCTGCTCACCGGCTCGGACCCCGGTCGCGCCGCGCGGCAACTGCACGTGCAGGACGCCGCCGGACGCATCGCCGCCTTCACCGGCGAGGCCTGCGTGCCGTGGTGCGGCCAGGCGATCCACGAGGGTTTCTCGGTGGCCGGCAACATGCTTACCGGCCCCGAGGTGATCGACGAGACCGCGCGCGTCTTCGCCTCGGCCGTCGACCTGCCTTTCCCG
>JBHJND010000612.1:0-4395 GCA_048497655.1 Caballeronia novacaledonica | reverse complement strand
TCGTTGACCAGGTTGTGGGCGGCGAAGCGCAAGCCGGCCGCAGAGGCGGCGCTGTCGAGCAGCGCGACGACGCCAAGCAGGTTCGACAGCCAGACGCCGAGGAACAAGGCCAGAACGACGACGCCGTCACGGCGGTCGGGGATCAGCCAGCGCGCCGCGCGTGTAATGGCCGCGGCCGGGGCCCGCATGAGCGCCACCGATCTCGCCGCGGGAAGCGTCGCGCTCATCACGCCGCCAGGACCGGCACCGTCGGCACGACGGCCGACCGCAAGGGCAGCACGACGGTCGCGGCGGCGCCCTGCGGCTCGGCCGCCGTCAGCGTCAGCGTCGCCGCGGCGCCGTAGCGAGCCTGCAGCTGACGGCGGATGTTGGCGAGCCCGACGCCGGTGCCGCTGCTGGCCGTGGCATCGAAGCCGACGCCGCTGTCGGTGACGGCGACCTCGAGCGCGCCCCCGCGCGCCGCCGCCGTGACCGCCACGTGGCCGCCACCGCGCGCCGGCTCCAGGCCGTGCTTGACGGCGTTCTCCACCAGCGTCAGCAGCAGCATCGGCGGGAACTCGGCGCCGAGCACCTCCGACACGGCGTCGATCGAATATGTCAGCCTCCTGCCCATGCGCATCCGGAACAGGTCGAGGTACGCGCGCACCAGTTCGAGCTCGGCTCCGAGCGTCGCGGTCTCACGCCGCAGCTGCGGCATCGCCGCCTTCAGGTAGAGCATCAGGCTGGCGATCGCGCTGGCGCCGCTGTCCGGATCGGTCCGGTACAGCCGGCGTACGTTGGCCAGCGTGTTGAACAGAAAGTGCGGCTCGAGCTGGGCCTGCAACTGGTGCAGCGTCTGCTCGGTCTTCTCGCGTCCGAGCCGCTCCTGCGCGGCTTCCGCCTCACGCAGCGCCCGGTCGGTCCAGTCGGCTCTTCGATAGACCTCGACCACCGCCACGAGGAACAGGGCCGGCAAGGCGATCCGCATGGCGCCGCTGGCCAGCGACAGCGCCGGCGGCAGGTCGCCGACGAAGTAGCTCGCCGCCGCAGTCGTTGCCGCGAACGCAACCATCAGCAGCGTGCAGAGAAGCGCCGGCAGCCGCAGCGGCGAGCGCGGGTTAAGCGCCTCGTCGAGCAGCGTGTAGGCCAGCAGCAGCACGCCGGCGATCGCCGCGAGTTCGATGTAGTGACGCGCCCAGGCCATCAGGATGTCCAGTGGCGTGAAGAAGTCGAACAGATCCGGCTGCATCAGGATCCGCAGCGACACGAACAATGTCACCAAGGCCACGATGCCGATCCGGCGGCCGTCCAGCGCGCGGCCGACGCGGTTCCAGTATCTGCGTCGCGACGCCGGCGCATCGAAAGGGGCGGATTCGGCGCGCATGCGAGGCCTGCGTTTAATCCGGCAGCGCTCGATTGTCCCGGCGCCGCCGCGCCCGGCGATAGGCGAGATGACGGGTGGGCGAAATCGCGGTTCGGCTGCGGTGCAAGGCCGATGAGTGTGCCCGTTGCCGACGGACACGCCGCCGGTGATCGGCCGGGACGCGGTCAGAACCGCGATCGGCCCTGGCCGCGACGTCTGATCGGGCCGGCGCGTCACCTCGCGGCAACGCAGCCGCCGGCAATGCCGCCGGCCGGCACGAACCGAGTTCGCATCCGCGCATCGCGCCCCCCATCCGTCGCTGGCGCCCGCAAAGCAACCGCACCGAAGCCGCGAAAACCGGCATCCGTCGCCGCCTGCCACCGGCGGCAAACGACGCGATTTAGCTTGCGCCTGCAGCATCGCTTAACCGGTCGTTCGCCGCCCGGCCAGTTTATGGCGGCGCAATCGCATAGCAAGGGCCCAAAATGACGCAATCGACACGACCCTCCTGCCACAAGGCCTTTCCGGTGTCCGTCCTTCTCTTCGCCCTGCTGACCGCCTGCGGCGGCGGCGATGACTCTCCTGCGCCGCCGGTCAGCGTGCCGTTCACCAATGGCGCCGCCACCACCGCCAACCCGGTCGCCTACTGGAACAGGATCGCCGCCGACACCATCAACCAGCCGGCGACGCCGGCCGCGGGCACGCCCGAGGAACGCCGCCCTCACGGCCAGGTGGACCTCGCCACGACCCACGTTGCCATCTACGACGCCGTGATCTCGATAGCCGGCACGCATATGCCCTTTGCCGCTTCACCCACCACCGACCCCGCCGGCGCCTCGCAGGAGGCCGCCGTGGCGGCTGCCGCCTACGGCGTCCTGAAGTCGCTGTTCCCCAACCGCTCGACGCAGTACCAGTCGGCGTACGACAGTCACGTCGCGTCCATCCCGGACGGCAGCGCAAAGACTCGGGGGTTGGCGGTCGGCGCCGAGGTCGCCACGAAGGTGGTGGCGCTGCGTGCCAACGATGGCCGCTCGACGGTGGTGAACTACACGCCGGGAACGGCACCGGGGCAGTTCCGCGGCGTCAACCCGGTCAATGCGTTCGCGCCCTACATCAAGCCGTTCACGCTCACCAGCGCGTCGCAGTTCCGCCTGCCGCCACCGCTGGCGCTCGGCAGTTCCGCCTATGCCGCCGACCTGGCTGAGGTGCAGGCACTGGGCGGCGCGACAAGCACTCAGCGCACGGCCGCACAACTGGAGGCGGCGCGGTTTCACACCGAGAACCCCGCGGTCTTTCTGGCGCGCAACTACCGCAGCTTCGCGATGGACAGCCAGAGCATCGCCGACAACGCCCGGCTGATGGCGATGCTGTGGGTCACGGAGGGCGACACCAACATTGCCTGCTTCGAGTCGAAGTACTTCCACAACTACTGGCGCCCGCAGAGCGCGATCCCGCTGGCCGACACCGACGGCAATGCGGCCACGACGGCGGACGCCACCTGGACGCCGGTAGTGCCGACGCCGAACCATCCGGAGTACCCGGCGGCACACATGTGCCAGAACGGCGCCGCGGCGGCCGTCCTGAAGTCATTCTTCGGCACCGACCAGGTGAGCTTCAGCTTCTCCAGTACCGCAACCAATACGGTGCGCGACTACGCGACGCCTGACGACATGGTGAAGGAGATCGAACTGGCCCGGATCGTCGGCGGCATGCACTTCCGCAACTCCGGCGTGCAGGGCGGTGTGCTCGGGGCCAATGTCGCCAACTGGATCGTCGCCAACCACTTCAAGCCGAAGCAGTGAAGCGCCGCAGTCCGGGCGGCAACGCCGAGCCCGGCGTTGCCGCCGGCTGCGCGGGTCACTTCTTCGCCGGAGGCAGATCCGTGCAGTGCCCCTCGGCGGCCTCCGCCGCCAGGCCGATGCTCTCGCCGAGGGTCGGGTGCGGATGGATCGTGCGGCCGATGTCGACCGCGTCGGCCCCCATCTCGATCGCCAGCGCGATCTCGCCGATGAGATCCCCGGCGTGCGTGCCGACGATGCCGCCGCCGACGATGCGGTGCGTCTCCTCGTCGAACAGCAGCTTGGTGAAGCCCTCGTCGCGGCCGTTGGCGATCGCGCGGCCCGAGGCGCTCCACGGGAACAGGCCCTTCCTGACCTTGCGGCCGGCCTGCTTCGCCTCGTCCTCGGTCAACCCCACCCAGGCGATCTCCGGGTCGGTGTAGGCCACCGACGGGATCACCTGAGCGTCGAAGAAGCTCTTCTGCCCGGCGATCGCCTCCGCCGCGACGTGGGCCTCGTGCACCGCCTTGTGCGCCAGCATCGGCTGGCCCACGAGGTCGCCGATGGCGAAGATGTGCGGCACGTTGGTGCGCATCTGCCGGTCCACGGCGATGAAGCCGCGGCCGTCGACCGCCACCCCGGCGCGCTCGGCGCCGATCCGGTCGCCGTTCGGCCGCCGGCCCACCGACACCAGCACCAGGTCGTAGTACTCCGGCTCGGCCGGCGCCTCCTCGCCCTCGAAGCCGACCAGGATGCCGTTGGCGTTCGCCTCGGCGCTGACGGTCTTCGTCTTCAGCATGATGCGGTCGAAGCGGCCGGCGTTGCGCTTGCTCCAGACTTTGACGAGATCGCGGTCGGCCCCCGGCATCAGGCCGTCGAGCATCTCGACCACGTCCACGCGCGCGCCCAGCGTCGAGTACACGGTGGCCATCTCCAGGCCGATGATGCCGCCGCCGATCACCAGCATCTTCTTCGGCAGTTGGCGCAGTTCCAGCGCGCCGGTCGAGTCGACGATGCGCGGATCCTCCGGCAGGAACGGCAGCTTCACCGCCTGGCTTCCGGCGGCGATGATCGCGTGCGCGAAGCGGACCGTCTTGGTGCCCTCGCGGGTGGCCACCGCCAGGTGGTTCGGGCCGGCGAAGGTGCCCACACCCTGCAGCACCGTCACCTTGCGCATCTTCGCCATCGCCGTCAGCCCGTGCGTCAGCTTGCCGACCACCTTGGCCTTGTGCGCGCGCAGCTTCTCCAGGTCGACCTGCGGCGCGCCGAAGGTGA
>JBHJND010000611.1:0-5715 GCA_048497655.1 Caballeronia novacaledonica | reverse complement strand
GCTTCATGGCGGCCGACTGAGGCCCGCGTTCGGCCACGGCTGCAGGCCCGACAGTCGAAAGTCCGGGTTCGCCGATGGCCGACCTCGGCGCGCGGCTGGCAGAAGAAAAGGGCTACCCGGCAGACCGGACCGGTATAACGGTCGACTGCAGTAGCTGCCTGAGGAGGCCCACCGTGACCGCCACGCCCGCCATCGCGCCTTCATGGGCACGAACGCCGCGATCCGACCTGCCTCTGTTCGTCGTCGGCCTGCTTCTCGTCCTGGTCGTCGTGTTTGCCGGCTTTGCGCCGACGTTCTATCTGAAGAGCCTGTTCGGCACCCCGCCGCTGTCGAATCTGCTGTTCGCGCATGGCCTGGTCATGTCGACCTGGATCGCGCTGCTCATCGCGCAGACGGCGCTGGTCGAGTTTGGCCGTACCGATCTGCATCGGCGCGTCGGCGTTGCCGGCGCCGGGGTTGCGGCCTTGCTGGTCGTCATTGGCGTAGCAGCCGCGCTCGAGGCGGCGCGGCGCGGCTTTTCGCCGACGCCGAAAGTGACGCCGCTCATGTTTCTCGCGATCCCGCTGGTCGATCTGCTCGTGTTCTCGATACTGGTCGGCACCGCACTGGCCATGCGACGCAGGGTCGCCGCGCACAAGAGACTGATGCTGCTCGCCACCGTCGGCATGCTCACGCCCGCCGTGGCGCGGTTACCGATCGATGCGCTCAAGCAGGCCGGCCTGCCCGCCTTCTTTGCCGTGACGATCGCGTGCGTGCTTCTCGTCGTGGGATTCGATGCGCTGCGCCAACGCCGGCTGCATCCGGCTTTCGGCTGGGGTGCGGCGCTGGTCATCGCGGCGGTACCGGGGCGGATCGCACTCGCCCAGAGCGACGCGTGGGTCGCCATCGCGGGGCGGTTGGTCGCGATGCTTGGTTAGGCACAGCGCAGCGCCGCTGCCGAAAGCGGGGCGACGTCGGTGCGCCGGCGGTCGGACTTCCCGCCTTACTGCCCGACGATCGCCCGCGCCAGCTCGATGCAGGTCAGCGGCGCGCTGCCCTCGGCCTTGTTGTTGGCGATGATGAACGCCGGCTGGCCGCTGCGGATGGCCACGTGCGCCAGGTGGGCCAGCGTGCCGCGGGTGGTGAGGTCGGCGTCGAGCAGGCGATCGAACGGCGCGTATCGGTTCTTCGCCTCCTCGTAGCGCAGCCCGGCGCGCAGGCTCCAGCGGACCACCAGCGGGCCCGCGAGGCGCCAGTCGTCGCTGTCGGCATCCGGCGCATCCATCGCGCGCAGCGCCGCCGCCTGCCGCGCCGCGGCGGGCATCGCCGCGTGGATGCCGACGCACAGGCGCGCGCCGGCGTCGTGCAGCATGCGCACGAAGCGCGGCGTCAGCAGCTCGGCGTTGCGCAGCTCGACTGCGTAGAGGGGCGCCATGCCGTCGACCTCGCGCGGCAGCTGGCGCAGGAACACGCCGAGGCTGTCGATCAGCTCCAGCCCGCCGTCGGCGGTCATCTGCCGCGGCAGCGGCGAGAGCTGGAACAGCAGCGGCCCGGCGCGGCTGCCGAGCCCGCGCAGCGCCGGCTCGACGAACTGCTCGCGCGCCAGCACGGGGTCGAGGAACGACGGGTTCTCCGCCGCCGGCGCGCCGCGCTCGCCGCGCAGCAGGGCATCGGTGACCAGCGCCGGCGCCTTGACCAGGAAGCGGAAGTCTTCCGGCACTTGGCTGGCGTAGCCGGCGTACTGCTCGCGCGTCAGCGGCTGGTAGAAGCCGCGGTCGATGCCGACGGCGCGCAGCAGCGGGTGGCGGCCGTAGGCGGCCAGGCCGAGCCGCGCCAGCTGCACCTCGGTGTGCGCGCCGCCGTAGACGATTCGCTGCCAGCCCGGAAAGCTCCACGACGAGGTGCCGAGGTAGACCGACCGCGGCAGCCGGCGGGCCAGCCGCTGCAGATCCTCGTCGATCGCCGCCGGCTCGACATTGCCCGCGCGACGCGCCGGCTCGGGCGGCAGGTCGAACAGGGAGCCGGCGTGCTCGTCGCTGCGCATGCGCGGGCCGCCGTGAGCCGCCGACCGGTCAGCCGCCGCCTTCGCGGAAGCGCTCGATGATCGCTTCCGTGTTCAGGCCGAGCTGCGTCGGCGTGCGCGTCAGCCCGGTGTGGAAGTCGCTGAGCCCGTAGGTGAACTTCACGCGGGTGCCGGCGCCGGCCACGCTCTCCAGGGCGAGCGTGCCGCCGATCTTGTTGGCCCGGCTGCGCATGTTCATCAGGCCGCGCCCGCCGACCCGTTCGCCGGCGATGCCCTTGCCGTTGTCGGTGACGCGGATCTGCAGCAGCGGCTCCTCGTCGCCGACCTGTGTCACCTGCAGCGCCACCGACACGGCGCGCGCGCTGCTGTGCTTCAGTGCGTTGGTCAGCGACTCCTGCACGATGCGCAGGATCGGCAGCACGTGGTCCGGGTTGATGTTCAGCTCCTCCGGCATGTCGCGCGCGTCCCAGATCAGCTCGATGCCGGCGGCGCGGAAGCGCGGCTCCATCCGGTAGCGCAGGTTGCCGAGCGAGGCCAGCAGGTCGGAGTTGCCCTGCGCCAGCGCGTCGATCGCCAGCCGCATGTCGTCGATCGATTCGCGCAGGATCTGCGCCACCTGCGCCTGGGTCAGCGCGCCGCGCTCGACCAGCAGCAGCGAGCTGACCAGCTGCGTGCCCAGCCCGTCGTGCATGTCCTGCATGATCCGCTGCCGCTCGGCGGCGGTGGCCTGCAGGCGCTCGCCTTCGCGCAGCCGCTCGTAGTTGCGCTTGAGCATCTGCTCGCGCTCGCGCACGCGAGACTCGAGATCGCCGCGCGCGCCCTCGGCCTCGCGCAGCACGCGCACGAAGCGGTCGACCACCGGCGTGGCCAGCGCTGCCAGCAGCAGCGGACCGGCCCAGTTCAGCGCCAGCATGGTGGCCTCGGGTAGCCAGCCCTGCGATGCGCCGTAGTCGTAGACCGCGGCGGCGATCGCCACCGTGATGGCGGTGATCACCACGATCTGCAGCGACTCGTGCTTGCGCACCCGCGACAGCAGCGCGTAGGCCAGCGCGAGCGCAACCATGCCGATCAGTCCCGGCATCCATAGCAGGTCGAGGTGCGGCGTCGCGTGGCCGCCGGTGGCGACGAGCAGCGCCGGGCCGACGGCCGCGTACAGCGCCGGCATCCAGGCGGCGCGCGCGCCGGTGCGCCCGGCCAGCCGCAACAGCACCAGCGTGATCACCACCGCGAAGCCACCGCTGGCGACGTAGTAGAGCAGGTCGAGCCAGAGCACTGCGCCGACCGGCACCGTCTCGACCAGAAAGTAGGCGCTGCGCAGCACCCAGAAGGCCGAGGCGAGCGCCACCAGCGCGATCGTCGGGTCGTGCCGGCGCAGCCACAGCAGGGCGAACAGCAGCGTCAGGCAGGCCGCCAGCGTGCCGCCGATCCACGGCAGGATGGTGCTGGCGAAGTAGCGCAGCTCGTAGTCGCGGCTGACCCCGGCCAGCGGCCCGACCTCGACGCCGGCGAGGTAGTGCACGCCGTCGCGGTAGGCGGTCTGGATCAGGATGGTGTTCTCGCCGGCAACCAGCAGCTCGGGGTCGATCGCCAGCAGGTGCGGCCGTCGCCAGCGCACCTCGGTGCTCGCGTCGGCGGCGCGGATCTCGCCGACCATGCGGCCGTTGACGCTGACACGCCCGCCGGTCGAGGCATGCGACAGCAGCATTGCCCAGGCCTGCGTCGGCGGCGCCTCCAGCGTGGTGCGCAGGCGCAGCGTCAGTCCGCGCAGCGCCTCGCCGGGCCGCGCGCTCCAGCGCAGCGGCAGGTCGTAGCTCTGCCATTGGGCGTCTTCGGCCGGAGCCGCGCCGATCTCGGTCGGCGTCCAGTCGACCGCGCGCAGCGTCGTCGCCGACGCGGGGACCGAAAGGATCAGGGCGGCGGCGGCCGCCAGCAGGGCCAGGAGCGCGCGCAGGGTCCGCAAAGCCGCTCGCTCAGCCGCGCAGCAGGCCCATCTGCGTGGCCTCGTACACCGCCTCGCCGCGCGAGTGCACCGCCAGCTTGCGGTAGATCTTCTTGATGTGCGCGGTGACGGTGTGCGGCGAGATGCCGAGGATCTCGCCGATCTCGTTGAAGCTCATGCCCTTGGCGAGCAGCTGCAGGATCTCGGTCTCGCGCGCCGACAGCGGGTTGTTGTCGGGCGAGGCGCCCGAGCGGGGAGTTCCGCCGGCACCGCCCATGCGGTTGCGGATCGCCCGCAGCACGCTGCGGGCCACCACCGGGCTCACCGGCGAGCCGCCGGCACGCAGCAGGCGGATGCAGGAGACCACGTCGGCGGCGGTCGAGTCCTTCAGGATGTAGCCGGTGGCGCCGGCTTCGATCGCCGACACCACGTGCTGCTCGTCGCCGAACACCGTCACCACCATGATGTCGACGTCCGGCCGCTTGGCGCTGACCTGGCGGATGAGATCCGTGCCGTTGCCGTCGGGCAGCCCGAGGTCGATCAGCATCACGTCGAACTTGCTGCGGTCGATCAGCTCCTGCGCCTCGCGCTTGCTGGCGGCCACACCGACCAGCTCGAGCGTCGGTTCGCTCTCGACGATCTGCTTGAAGCGCATCCGGAATTCCGGCTCGTCCTCGACGATCAGTACGGTGGTCTTCTCGCTACTCATGGGGCGCTCGCTCGCAGGAGGTTGCCGCGTCGATTCAGGGACTTGCCGGGCGGCATCGCAGCTTCACGGCATTCTAACCACGCCACCCATTCGCGTCATTGCGCGCGCCGGCCTAGCGGAAACGCAGTAAACGGCCCCGCCGCTCAGGGCGACAGTCGCGCCCGGGCCCAGCCGGAGGCCTCGCGGGTGTAGAGCAGCCGGTCGTGCAGCCGCGAGGGCCGGCCCTGCCAGAACTCGAACGAGTCGGGCGCCACCCGGTAGCCGCCCCAGTGCGGCGGCCGCTTCGGGTTCAGGCCGTGACGCAGGCCCATCTCTGCCGCCTGCGCCAGCAGCCAGGCCTTGCCGGGGATCGGCTGGCTCTGCGGCGAGGCCCAGGCGCCGATGCGGCTGGCAAGCGGCCGGCTGGCGAAGTAGGCGTCGGACTCCGCCTCGGCGACCCGCTGCACCGTGCCCTCGATGCGCACCTGGCGCTCCAGTTCCGGCCAGAAGAAGAGCAGCGCGGCGCGCGGGTTGGCCGCCACCTCGCGGCCCTTGCGGCTGTCGTAGTTGGTGTAGAAGACGAAGCCGGCGTGGTCGAAGCCCTTGAGCAGCACCACGCGGGCCGAAGGCCGCCCCTCGGCGTCCGCGGTGGCCAGCGTCATCGCGTTCGGCTCCGGCAGCTTCGAGGCGATCGCCTCGTCCCACCAGCGCGAGAACTGGCGAACCGGGTCGGCGTCGGCGTGCGCCTCGTCGAGCGCCTCGCGCTTGTAGTCGGTGCGCAGGTGCGAGATGTCCATGGCGGCCGGAGTTTACGTGTCGTGCCGACGACTCGACCGTTTGCGGACCGTCTGCGCAGGCCGTGCCTGCCAAGGGCGGCGGGCGGCCGCCTCCACTCATGTCCCCCGCGGCGGGCCTCTGGCCCGCCGCTCCTCCTTTACTTCGCTGCGGCGGCCACCCACCGCCCTTGGCCATCCTCTGTGGCATCGCACGTGGCACGAAGATCGAGAAGCCGCAGTGCCCGGTGGAGCGAAGTAGAGGAGGAGGCGCCTGCCGAAGGCAGGCGACGGGGGACATGAGCGGAACAGG
>JBHJND010000610.1:0-3974 GCA_048497655.1 Caballeronia novacaledonica | reverse complement strand
CGAGTCGAGCCAGGAGATGTCGGCGGTGAACTGCGACGGCATCATCACCGTGCGCACCTTCTCCGGACCGAGCGCGTCGACGGCGATCGCCAGCGTCAGCGCCGAGTCGATGCCGCCGGACAGGCCGATCACCGCGCCGGGAAAGCCGTTCTTGTCGAGGTAGTCGTGCACGCCCAGGCGCAGCGCGCCGTAGGCCTGCGCCTCCAGCGAGCCGTGCGCGGCGACGGCGCCGGCCTGCGGCACGCCGTCGACGAAGACCGCCACCGGCACCTGCTCCTCGAACTGCGGCGCCATCAGCACCAGCCTGCCGGCGGGGTCGAGCACGAACGAGGCGCCGTCGAACACCAGCTCGTCCTGGCCGCCGACCAGGTTTGCGTAGACCATCGACAGGCCGGCGCGCGAGACGTTCTCGCGCATCTTCTCCAGCCGCTGCTCGGTCTTGCCGAGGTGGTACGGCGAGCCGTTGGGCACCAGCAGCACCTGCGCGCCGGCGGCGCGCGCCGCTTCAGGCGCGTACGGGTACCAGGTGTCCTCGCAGATGTTGATGCCGAAGCGCGTGCCCTTGACCTCGAAGACGAACGGCCGGTTGTCCGGCGTGAAGTAGCGCTGCTCGTCGAAGACGTCGTAGTTCGGCAGGTCGTGCTTGCAGTAGCTGCCGGCGATCACGCCGCCGTGCAGCAGCGAGGCGGCGTTGAAGCGCTGCCCCTCGCGCGCCAGCGGGTGGCCGACGACCACGTGCAGCTCGGGAAACTGCAGCAGCTGCGCGGCGAGCCGCGCCAGCGTGTCGTCGACCGCCCCGTAGAATGCCCGCCGCAGCAGCAGGTCCTCCGGCGGGTAGCCGGTCAGCGACAGTTCGGGAGTGAGCAGGATGTCGGCGCGCGAGGCCGCCGCGTGCCGCGCCGCCTCGACGATCCGCCGGCTGTTGCCCTCCAAATCGCCGACCGTGCAGTTGACCTGCGCGACGGCAACACTGACCTGCGAACTCATCGACTCGACCGATCCCGGTGGCAAACGATTATTGCACGCAGGTCGTCGACGACCCGGCGCGCATCGATCGCGCGGCGTGGGACGCGCTGCTCGATGCGGACGGCGAGGCCAACCCGTTCCTGCGCCACGAGTTCCTCTGCGCGCTGACCGCCAGCGGCGCCGCCGCGGCGCCGAGCGGCTGGCAGCCGCAGTTCCTGCTGCTCGCCCGCGGCGAGGAGCTGGTCGCCGCCGCGCCGCTGTACGCCAAGGACCATTCCTACGGCGAGTACGTGTTCGACTGGGCGTGGGCCGAGGCCTACCAGCGCCACGGCCTCGCCTACTACCCGAAGTGGCTGGTCGCGGTGCCGTTCACGCCGGTGCCGGGCACGCGTCTGCTGGCGCGCGACGAGCACGCCCGCTCGGCGCTGGCCGATGTGCTGCTGGCGCACGCGCGCCGCAGCGGGCTGTCGTCGCTGCACGTGCTGCTGGCGCCGCCGCGCGACATCGACGTTCTCGCTCGCGCCGGCCTGCTGGTGCGCGAAGGCGTGCAGTTCCACTGGCGCAACGCCGGCTACGCGGACTTCGAGCAGTTCCTCGCCCGACTGGCGCAGCCCAAGCGCAAGAAGATCCGCGCCGAGCGGCGCAAGGTCGCCGAGGCGGGCGTGCTGCTCGAGCGCAAGGTCGGCCGCGAGATCACCGGGGCCGACTGGCGCTTCTTCTTCCGCTGCTATCGCGCCACCTACCGCGCGCACCTCTCGTCGCCGTACCTGAACCTCGACTTCTTCCTGCGCATCGGCGAATCGATGCCGGAGCACCTGATGCTGGTGCTGGCCCGGCGCGACGGCGTGCCGGTGGCCTCGGCGCTCGGCGTGTTCGACGCGCGGCGGCCGGAGCCGCGCCTGTACGGCCGCTACTGGGGCGCGGTCGAGCAGGTCGACTGCCTGCACTTCGAGTGCTGCTACTACCAGATGATCGAGTTCGCCATCGAGCGCAATCTCGCCTGGTTCGAGGGCGGCGCGCAGGGCGCGCACAAGCTGGCGCGCGGCCTCGACCCGGTGGCGACGAGCTCGGCGCACTGGCTGGCGCACCCCGGGATGAGGCAGGCGGTGGCGCGCTTCCTGGAGCGCGAGCGCGCGGGGGTGGCATCGTCGATCGACGAACTGAACGAGCACCGGGCGTTCAAGTCGCCTGGATTCCCGCTTGCGCGGGAGTGACACCTGTTACTGCATCTCTCCCCGGCGAAGGCCGGGGCTCAAGCGATCAGCCTCAAAAGACCGGGGCCCGGCGTGCACCGGGACGGCAGCGCCGCCGTTCGGTCGCTCAGAACGCCGGCTTCGGCGATGCCGTCTTGAAGGCGTCCACCCCGGCGAGGATCTCGCGGCGCGCCTCGTCGGGACCCTCCCAGCCGACGATCTTCACCCACTTGCCGGGCTCGAGGTCCTTGTAGTGCTCGAAGAAGTGCGTGATCTGCGCGATGCGCTCGGGCGAGATGTCGTCGACCTTGCGCCAGTGCTTGTACCAGGGCAGGCACTTGTCGATCGGCACCGCCAGCAGCTTGGAGTCGCCGCCGCCCTCGTCCTCCATCTTCAGCACGCCGAGCGGCCGGCAGCGCACCACCACGCCGGCGGTCAGCGGGAACGGCGTGATCACCAGCACGTCGACCGGGTCGCCGTCGTCGGAGATGGTGTGCGGGACGTAGCCGTAGTTGCACGGGTAGTGCATCGAGGTGCCGATGAAGCGGTCGACGAAGATGGCGCCGGACTCCTTGTCGACCTCGTACTTGATCGGGTCGGAGTGGGCGGGGATTTCGATGATGACGTTGAAATCGTCGGGCAGCGCGCGGCCCGAGTTGACTCGATCGAGACCCATTCGGTGCTTCCTCCAAGGTGGCGCGCAGTTTAAGCGAGCACGAAGTTGAGGCTGCGGCGGGCAGCGCCGATAATCGGCCGCACGACCAGGGCGAGGAGGACGACGATGGACGGGTCATGGCGCGCCGGCGACGGCAGGCACCACTTCATCGGCAACCGCTGGACGCCCGCGGCGGGCGGCGAGTCGCTGCCGGTGGTCGATCCGTCGAGCGGCCAGGCCTTCGCGCGCATCGCCCGCGGCGATGCGGCCGACGTCGACGCCGCGGTGCAGGCGGCGCGGCGCGCCTTCGGCGAGTCCGGCGAAGGGCCGTGGGGCCGGTTCAGCGCCACCGAGCGCGGACGCCTGCTGACGAAGCTCGCGCTGCGCGTGCAGGAGCAGGCCGAGGAACTGGCGAGATTCGAGTCGCGCACCACCGGCAAGCCGCTGAAGCAGGGCCGCAACGACGCGGCCGCGCTGGCCCGCTACTTCGAGTACTACGCCGGCGCCGCCGACAAGCTGCACGGCGAGACGCTGCCTTACAGCGCCGGCATGACGGTGCTCACCATCCGCGAGCCGCACGGCGTCACCGGCCACATCATTCCGTGGAACTACCCGATGCAGATCTTCGGCCGCAGCGTCGGCGCGGCGCTCGCCGCCGGCAACGCCTGCGTGGTGAAGCCGGCCGAGGACGCCTGCCTGTCGCTGCTGCGCGTGGCCGAACTGGCCGCCGAGGCCGGCTTTCCCGACGGCGCGCTGAACATCGTCACCGGGCTGGGCCACGAGGCCGGCAACGCGCTGGCCATGCACGCCGGCATCGACCACATCTCGTTCACCGGCTCGCCGGTCACCGGCACGAAGGTGGCGCAGGCGGCAGCGGTGCACCACTGCCCGGTGACGCTCGAGCTCGGCGGCAAGTCGCCGCAGATCGTCTTCGCCGACGCCGATCTGGAGGCGGCGGTGCCGGTGCTGGTCAACGCCATCATGCAGAACGCCGGCCAGACCTGCTCGGCGGGCAGCCGGCTGCTGGTCGAGTCGGCGCGCTACGAAGAGGTGCGGGAACGCCTCGGGCAGCGCTTCGCCGCGCTGGTCACCGGCCCGGCGCTGGCCGACCTCGACTGCGGCCCGCTGATCCGCGCCTCGCAGCGCGACCGCGTGCGCGG
>JBHJND010000609.1:0-6326 GCA_048497655.1 Caballeronia novacaledonica | reverse complement strand
CGGCGGATTCAACTGGCGGCTGTTCCTGCCCTTCGCGCTGACCTCGGTGCCGATGGCCTTCGTCGGCGGGCGCGTCCAGTTGCCGGTCGCCTGGTTCGGCGCGCTGCTCGGCGTGGTGCTGCTCATCTCCGCCGGCCGGCTGTTCGCCGAGACACTGCAGCGCGACGGCCAGGCCCGCCCGGTGCGCGGGCCGCCGCCGGTGCCGGTGGCCCTGCTGGTCGGTGCCGGCATCGGCCTGCTGTCGGGCCTGACCGGCGTCGGCGGCGGCATCTTCCTCAGCCCGCTGGTCGTGCTGATGGGCTGGGGCACCGTGCGCGACAGCGCTGCGCCCACGGCGGCGTTCATCGTCGTCAACTCGATCTCGGGCCTGGTCGGGCTGCTGACGCGCCAGCCGGCTCTGCCGGAGGCGCTGCCCTGGTGGGTCGCGGCGGTGCTCGTCGGCGGCACGATCGGCGCCACGCTCGGTTCACGCCGGCTCGGCAACACGGGGCTGCGCCGCGCGCTGGCGTTGGTGCTGCTGGTGGCCGGCGCGAAGATGGTGTTCTGACGGATGCGCGGCGCGCCGGGATAATCGCGACATGGAATTCGTCGCCTTCCTGATCGACTTCGTCCTGCACGTCGACGTGCACCTGCGCGGTTTCGTCGAGACCTACGGCACCTGGGTGTACGTGCTGCTGTTCCTGATCATCTTCGTCGAGACCGGGCTGGTGGTGATGCCGTTCCTGCCCGGCGACTCGCTGCTGTTCGTCGCCGGCGCGCTGGCCGGCACCGGCATGATGGACTACCCGCTGCTGGTGGCGCTGCTGATCGCCGCGGCGGTCGCCGGCAACCAGACCAACTACACGATCGGCCGAATCATCGGCGCGCGCGTGTTCCACTGGAACGATTCGGCGTTCTTCAACCGGCGCGCCTTCGACCGCGCGCACGCCTTCTACGAGCGCTACGGCGGCATCACCATCGTGCTGGCGCGCTTCGTGCCCTTCCTGCGCACCTTCGCGCCGTTCGTCGCCGGGGTGGCGCAGATGACGCGCCGCAAGTTCACCTTCTACGACGTCAGCGGCGGCACGCTGTGGGTCGGCTCGCTGGTGACTGCCGGCTACCTGTTCGGCAACATCGCCTGGGTGCAGGCGAACCTGTCGAAGATCATCTGGGCGCTGATCCTGATCCCCGGACTGATTGCCCTGTACGGCGGCTGGCGGGCGCGGCACTCGGCCGCCGGTCGCTAAGCGGCCCGGCCGCCGGCGGGAGCGCGCGGACCCGCCTCGCAGCGGGTTCGTCAATACATCGCGCTGCGTGCCCGCGGTTGCCTTGCCTGCGCCGAGATGCCGACCGGCAGCATGTCCGATCCCGGCCATTCGCCCAAGGCACCGCGCAGATCGATCGGTTCGCCACCCGGCAGCCCGGTGCCGCTTGCATCGAGACCCAGCATCGTCCGATCGACCGCCGCCCATCTCCCGGCCATCGCGGAAGCAAAGGCGGAGTCGGCGGCGCCGGCCGGCGCGGCCCCAAAGGGCGACGGACCCTGGGTTGCGAAGCCGGCCTCGAACTGCCCTGCCCCGGATGCGAACGCTCCGCTCCGGTCGACGGCGTCGGCGGCAACCGTCCAGTGATCGGGAGTCAGGTACGGCACCCCGTCGGCTCCGGTGCTCTCGATCAGGCCCGCGGCCCAGGCCTCGACCAGCCCCTGGACTCCGAGCGGCAGGCGCGCATCGCCTTCATCCGGAAGTGCCGCTGCGCCTTCGTCCTGCAGCGAACCTTCCTCGCCGGCCATCGGGGCCTCAAGGATGGGCGCGGCGGATGCCGTCGTTTCCTCGACGAGTTGCCCGGCGCTCATCAAGCGGACGCCGCCGGCGGCCGGGGCGGTGCCGAACGACTGCGCGGAGGTAGCGAAGTTCGCATCGCCGAGCACGGTACTGCCGGTCGCAAAGTCGAGCGCGCCGAGATTGCCGTCGCGGCCATAGTGATAGGCAAGCCCACCGCCGACGGCCTGCGTGTCGCTGCCGGCAAGGAAGGCGGAGGACAGAGTCGCTACCGGGACGGCCCAGTCTCCGATCGCCGGACTGGCCGCATAGGCGGAGTCGAATGCATTGACCAGCGAGGTGAAGTTCAACCGCACCACGCGTCGATTGACGAGAAGATCGGCCGAACCCGCGTTGTAGTCGGCAGTCGAATCGACGATCAGCTGCAGCGTGGCCATGGTCCGGTTGCCGGAGGCCGAGTACCAGCCGGTGAACTTGATGCTGTCCGCCGTTCCCGCCACCTTGACGAAGAGATCACTGCCCGAGCGCGCCAGGCGCAGGTCGGCGTAGCGAACGCCACCGAGCGTCAGCGTGTCGTTGGTCTCGCCGAGTCCCGCGCCGGAGGTCGGCGCCGCGACGGAGTCGGCGCCGTGCCCGCGATTGAAGGCGATGATGTCGGCGCCGCCGCCCAGCTTCAGCGCGTCGTTGCCGGCGCCACCGGCGACGAACTCGCGGCCGGTGCCGCCATTGAGGCTGTCGGCTCCGTCGCCACCGTCGAGCACGTTGTTGCCGCTGGTGTCGGTCACGGTGTCGTTGCCGCCGGAACCCTGCAGGACATCGTTGCCGCCGGAGCCGTTCAGTGTGTTGGCGGCACCGTTGCCACGCAGGTGATTGGGCAGCGCATTGCCGGTGCCGCTTATCGCGCCGGCGCCGATGAGTTGCAGGTGCTCGACGTTGGTCGCCAGCGTCACCGTGACCGAGCTCTGCACCGTGTCCGTGCCTTCGTTGGCGTTCTCCGTCACGACATCCTTGCTTGCGCTGACCGCGTAGGTGTCGTCGCCGGTGCCGCCGCGCATAGTGTCGGAGCCGGCCCCGCCGTCGAGGAAGTCGTTGCCGGCGCCGCCGGTCAGCGTGTTGCTGGCGCTGTTGCCTGTGAGCACGTTGTCGAGGCCGTTTCCCGTGCCGCCAATCGACGAGTTACCGGTCAGTGTCAGGTTCTCGACATCGCTGCCGAGCGTATAGGTCACGCTCGCCTGCACGAGGTCGATGCCTTCGCCGGCACTCTCGGTCACGACGTCGCCGGCCGATCCGACGACGTAGATGTCGTTGCCTGCGCCGCCGAGCATCGTGTCGTTGCCGGCGCCGCCGTCCAGGGTGTCGTTGCCGGCGCCGCCGACCAGGGTATTCGCGCCGCCGTTGCCGACCAGGACATTGTCGAGCGCATTGCCGGTGCCGTTGACGGACGTCGAGCCGGTCAGGGTGAGGTTCTCGACCTGATCGGCAAGCGTGAAGCTGACCGAACTCAGCACCAGGTCGACTCCCTCGCCGGCGCGTTCGACGACCAGGTCGCCCACGTTTTCGACGACGTAGGTGTCGTTGCCCGCGCCGCCGGCCATCCGGTCGGCGCCGGCACCGCCGTTGAGCGTGTTGCCGCCGCCGTTGCCGTCCAGCACGTTGGCCAGCGAGTTGCCGGTGCCGTTGATCGCCGCCTCGCCCGTCAGGGTGAGTCTCTCGAGATTCACGCTCAAGGCGTACGTGACCGAACTGCGCACGAGGTCATCGCCCAGGCTCGCGCCTTCCGAGACCACGTCGCCCGCGGCGTCGACCACATACGTGTCGTCACCACCACCGCCGCTCATCGTGTCGCTGCCGGCGCCGCCGTCGAGCAGGTCGCTGCCGCTGCTGCCGGTCAGCCGGTCGTTGCCCGCCAGGCCATACACCTGCATGCCGATGTCGCCCGCCACTGCGAGCACGTCGTCGCCGGGAGTCCCGTAGATCGAATACGCGCGCCGGATCAACTCCGACTGATCCCAGACCGTGCCGTCGGCGAAGCGGATCTCGTCGATGGTTCCCGTCCGATCGCCGGCCGTAGGGATGAATCCGCTGACGTCGATCGCGTTGCCGCCGCCCCAGGCGACGTACAGGCCGTTCGCCGATCGACTTACCGTCACCATGCCCGGCGTCACCGAGGCGTCGAAGACGATCGCGTCCAGCGACGCGTCCGGCTCGGCTGCGACTCGGTCGTCCTCGATCGAATCCCTGCCGCTGTCGGCGCCGAACCGGAAGACATCGGCGCCGCGTCCGCCGCGCAGAACGTCATCGCCCGCACCGCCGGTCAGAGTGTCTTCGCCGCCGCCGCCGAGCAGGATGTCGTTGCCTGCCCCACCGAGGAGTTGATCGCTGCCGCCCTGGCCGACCAGCCAGTCGTCGCCGAGGCCGCCATCGAGCGGGCCGCCGCCCGCGGCCGCGACAAGAAGGTCCGCGCCGTCGGTTGCGGTTGCCAGGTCCGCGGCGCCGATCGCCACGGCGACCGCACCGCGCGTCAGGACCGACCCGTCCGCCAGTTGCCAGCGGTCGATCGCCGAGTCGATCGCGCCGGTGGCGTCGAAGAAGTCGCGCAGGGTCAGACTGTCGGCCTGCCCTTGCAGGGTGATCACGGCGTCGAGGCCCACCTTGGTCACGCGAACTCGCGTCAGGTCGGTGGCCGCAGTCCAGCGGACGTGCTTCTGCGTTCCCGCCGCACGCTCGACGGTTTCCAGCCCGCGGCCGGTGCCGAAGACAACCGAAGCCTCGCTGTCGACGCCGAGCCTGAACACGTCGTTGCCCGCTCCGCCGTCGAGGGTATCGAGCCCCCACTCCGACTCGAGCCGGTCGTCGCCGTCGCCGCCGAGCAGCTCGTCGGCGTCGTAGCCCCAGCGCCCCACGTCGCCGAACCACGAATCGCGCAGGATGTCGTCGCCGGCACCGCCTTCAAGACGGTCGTCGCGAGTGCCGGCGGCGGCACTGGCGCCGGAGCCTGTCAACTCGTTGTCGCCGGCATCGCCGAGAAGTGTCGTTGCTCCTGTCCTGCCGGTGACCGCCAGGTTCTCGACGTGGGCGTACTGCGCGAGGTCATAGGTCGTGCGCGTCCGTGCGCCCGCTTCGATGTCGACGAACACGGTATCGGTTCCGCCACCGGCCTGCTCGACCACGACGTCCGTCTCGTCGACCACGTAGGCGTCGTTGCCGGAGCCGCCGCGCAGGACATTGACGGCGGGGTTGCCGGAGGCGATCAGCACGTTGTCCGCCGCGTTTCCTTCCGCAGCGGCGGGTTGTGTGCCCACCAGTTCGACCCGCTCGATGTCGGGCTGATCGGCAACCAGCGAGACCGTGAACGGCGTGACGATCCCGTCGCCGGTCGATATCTGCGTGCCGTCGTCGCGTGCGCCCGGCTCGACGATCAGATCGCCGACGTCATCGACGACATAGGTGTCGTTGGCCAGCGAGCCGAGCAGCGTGTCGGCACCGGCGCCGCCGTCGATCAGGATGTTCGCGCGCTGATTCGCCTGGCCCATCGTGCTCGCGGAAATGACGTTCGCCTCGATCCGATTGGCGCCGCCGTTGCCCCGAAACACCGCCCTAATCGCGTACTCGTCCACGCGGCTCGACCAGCCGAACACCGGGTCGACCGGACCGACGAAACGATTGAAGTAGTAACCGAGACCGCTCGCCGTCAGGTTTTCGACATTGGCCGGCAGCGTGTACGTCCAGTTGTCCACGATGGCCGAGTCGTCGCCCTCGCTCTCGGCCTCGACGATCGTGTCCTCGACATCACCGCTGTCCTTGCCGGTCAGGTAGTAGCTGTCACTGCCGCGGCCGCCGAGCAGGGTGTCTCTGCCATTGCCGCCCGACAGCCAGTTGGCGCCATCGTTGCCGCGGATGACGTTGTCGCGCTCGTTGCCGCTCGCGTTCAGGTTCAGCGTGCCGGTCAACGTCAACTCCTCGACCTCCGCCGGCAGCCGATAGCCGCTCGAGCTGACCACCCGGTCGTAGCCGCCATTGGCCTGCTCGAAGATCCGGTCGCCGATGTGATCGACCGCGTAGACATCGTTGCCGGCCGTCGACGTCTTGTCGTCCGGCGTGCCCCGGCGATCGACGACGCGCGCGAGCACCTCGGCCTGGTCCCAGGTCACGCCGCTGGCGAAGCGGAACTGCTCGATCCGGCCCCGGCCGTCGGCCAGGAAGAACTCCGGAATCCAGATCTGCGTGTTCGAGGCGCCGAACTGCACGACCAGCGTGTCGCCCGATTCCAACGAACTCTGCTGCGAGATTCGCGTCAGCACGAGTTCGGCGGGATCGATTCCCGGTCCGAACTCGATCGCGTCGGCCCCCGACTCGTCGGCGATGTAGTCGGATCCGTCGCCGCGCGCATAGACGTACCCGTCGTCGCCGGCCCCACCGTCCAGCTGGTCGTCGCCGGCGCCGCCATCCAGCCGGTCGTTGCCTCGGTCGTCGTAGAGGAAGTCGTCGCCGCCGCTACCCGCCAGCACGTCGTTGCGGCTGGTGCCGAAGATGTGGTCGTTTCGCTCGCCGCCGGTCAATGCCAGC
>JBHJND010000608.1:0-8575 GCA_048497655.1 Caballeronia novacaledonica | reverse complement strand
GGCGTCGACCCGGCCACCGGCGAGCATGCGCCGCAGGTGACCGACGTGCTGGCCGCCATGCGGGCGACGCCCGACGGCGTGATGTTCGGCGTCAATGCGATCGTCGTCGACGGCGCGGGCGGCACGCTGCGCGTCGGCGATCAGGTCGAGCTCGAACTGCGCTTCTGACGCCGCGGCGGCCCTCTGGCGACCGCGCGGGATCAGGTCAGCACCGGAGCGGGCGCAGGCTCACCGGCGGGCGCCGCGGTCGACGGATAAAGCCGCGCCAGCACCGTGCGGGTTGCCTGCGCGAGTTCCGCCTCCAGGGCCTCGGCAAGTTCCTCGGCGCTCGCGCCGGCGCGCTTCGCCCACAGCGAACTGAAGGCGGCGCGCCGCTCCTGCAGCACCGTCCGCACGGCCTCCTGCCAGTGGGCGGGATGCTCCGATTCGGTCCACTCGCCCCGGCCGCGGCCGAAGTGGGCCACCGCCAGGTAGGCGAGCAGCGCCGAGGCAGCCAGGCCGTCGAGCACTTCCTCCGTCCAGCCGAGCTCCGTCCGCTCGGTGCCGCGGATCACGTTGTAGCCGCGAGCCAGGCCCGCCGCGCCGAGCGCGCCGAGCACGCCGCCGACGAGCAAGCCACCGCCGAGGGTCAGGCCGCCGGTGGCGATGTCGGCCTTCAGGCCGGCCAGCGCGCCGGTGACAGCGCCGCCGAGCAGCGCCGCCTTGCCCTCGCTGAACCGTTCGCTGACCGCGTAGTGCCCGGCGAGCCGGCCGAGGATTTCGTCGCGCGCGTGTCCGCCGAGCCCGTGCAGGGCGATCAGCGTGTCGGTGCCGGACCGGATGTCGGTGTCGAGCCGCGCGGCAAGTGCCGCCATCGCCGCCTGCTTCGGCGTCGCCTCGCTGCCGCCGGGCAGGCCGAGGGCCGCGCCGAGGTCGCGCAACCGGCCGCGCAGGCCGTCACCGGCGACCGGCTCGCGGTCGACCGCGGCGCGGGCCAGCCGCCGCGCCAGCACCTGCATCGACTGCGCCAGGGTCGCCTCGCGCCGCTCGCGCCAGGCGGCCTGCAGGCGCGAGAAAGGCAGCTGCTTGCCGTCCGGCAGTGCCTTGCGCACCGCCTCGAACAACGCGATTTCCTGCACCCAGCAGCGGGCAAAGGCATCGAGCGGGAGCACGGCGCGCACTGCCGGATTCGAGGACAGCTGCCGCTGCCACAGCGCGACCTGGGCTTGCTCCTCGCGCGGCGGCCGCGGCTGGCCCATCTGGTTGAGCAGCACCAGCACCGGCTTGCCGATCAGTTCGAGCACTCTCATCTCCGGCTCGACATAGCCGGCCGCCTGCGGCCCTTCTGCCGCGTTGGCCAGGTACAGCACCACGTCGGCGTGTTCGAGCGCGGCGCGCACCGCCTGCTGGGTCGACCAGAAGGCTCGGTCGCGGAAGCGGTCCCAGACTTCGCTCAGGAACCAGCCGAGCGGATTGCCCCTCTGGGACAGCCGGCGGGCCAGCCGCACGCTGTCGCCGAAGCCGGGCGTGTCCAGCAGCTCGAGCGAGTCGCCCTGCGCCGTGCCGATCAGCGTGAAGCGCTCGGCCTCCTGCGTGACGTGCGGCGCGTCGCGCACGGTGCCGACGTCGCGGCCCAGCAACGTGCGGGCCAGCGTCGTCTTGCCGACGTTGGTGTGAGACACCAGCGCCAGCGCGATGCGTTGCGGGGCGATGTCGTTCATCGGCCCGGCGGCGCCTGCAGCGCGTCCTGCAGCAGCCGCACGGCGCCGGGATCCGGCTGCTCGAGGTCGACGAACGCCACCGGCACGCCACGCTCGGCGGCAAAGCCGCGCCACAGCGCACGCCTCTCGTCGAGGCGGGGCGTGGCGCCGAACTGCCGGCGGAATGCCGACTCGTCGACCAGCGCGACCAGCCGGTGCGCCGGCGCGGCGCCGCGCAGGCGGTCGACGAAGGCGCCGTGGTTCTCGGCTTCCGGTGTGGCCGTCAGGGCGAACAGCGCGGCGAGCAGGGTCGCGTTGCCGACGATCTGGGATGGGTCGACATCGTCCTCGGCGCCGAACGCCGTGGCCGATGCCACGCTGACCGTTGTCTTCGCGCCGAGCGACTGCTTGAGCAGCGAGTTCAGGTTCAGCGTCGCCTGCGGTGACAACTGCAGGCTGTAGGGGACGACGCGGGCGACCACCGCTTCCTCGCGCAGCGTGAGGACGAGCGCGCGGTAGTACGGCTCGTCCAGCGGCAGCGGGAAGCGGGCGACTCGTCGCGCCTCGAGCCAGCGGTCGCCCAGCGCCAGCAGCACGCGCGGCAGCACCACGGCCAGCGCGATGGTCACCGCGTACAGGTGCAGCCACGGCGCCGCGATCACGCCGTTGCCGGCGGAAAAGCGCAGCCGGGCGTAGCCGTCGATGTCCGGCAGCGCGATGCCGGTGAGTGCGGAGGCCGGCCCGAGCACGGCGCCCAGCAGCGCGTGCACGGCGGGCGCCTCGAGGAAGGTGCTCTCCCAGCCGGCGCGGTACTCGAAGGCGATGCCGCGCACATAAAGAGCGGCGAGCGCGCCGAGCGCGAAGGCGGCGGCGCTGGCGTGCAGCACGCGGCCGATGCGCGCCGCCGTCAGGCCGGCGCTGGCCCGCATCCAGTCGGCGACGAACTCGGCAGCCACCCTGCCGCCGCGCTTCGGCGCCGCGCCGGTGACGTGCGCCGCCCGCGCCAGCAGCCGCGCGATCGGGCCGAGGCCGCGCGCGCGCTCATCGACCAGGCCCCAGGTGCCGCGGACCAGGATCACCGCATACACGGCGACGTTCCACGCCAGCAGCGCCAGCAGCGGCGGCGCGAGCAGGTTGACCCGCTGGCCGGCGCCGATCGAATCGGCGGCGGCGCCGGCGACGAAGGCCAGCATCGGGATCACCCAGCCGATCCACGCCGGCCAGGCAACCGACGCCAGCAGCCGCGGCACGCGCTTGTCGCGCGTCGCCAGCCTCTCCGCCGCCAGCGAGGCGCGGCGCGCGATGAAGGCGTCCGCTGTCGCGGCCTCGCCCTCGACCTTGGCCGCCGCCTGCGTGGCCCAGGCGCGATCGTCGTCGCTCCATGCGTCGGAGGCCGGCTCGCGCTCGAAGGCGCGGACCAGCACGGTGCGGCGGGCGGCGGCTTCGTTCACGGTGTGTCGGTCAGTCCACTCAGACGTTGAACCGGAAGTGCATCACGTCGCCGTCGCGCACGACGTAGTCCTTGCCTTCCAGGCGCATCCTGCCGGCTTCCTTGGCGCCGTGCTCGCCCTTGCACTGCACGTAGTCGTCGAAGGCGATCGTCTCGGCGCGGATGAAGCCCTTCTCGAAGTCGGTGTGGATCACGCCGGCGGCCTGCGGCGCCGTCGATCCCCTGACCACCGTCCAGGCGCGCACTTCCTTCGGCCCGGCGGTGAAGTAGGTGAGCAGGCCCAGCAGCTCGTAGCCGGCGCGGATCACGCGGGCGAGCCCCGGCTCGTGCATGCCCATGTCCTCGAGAAAGACCTGCTTGTCGTCGTCCGCCAGATCGGCGATCTCGGCCTCGACCTTGGCGCACACGGCCACCACCGGCGCGCCTTCCTTCGCCGCGTACTCGCGCACCTTCGCCAGCAGCGGGTTCCCCTCGAAACCGTGCTCCTCGACGTTGGCGACGTACATCGTCGGCTTGGCGGTGAGCAGGAACAGCGGCCGCAGCACCGCCTTCTCCTCCTCGTACAGCTCGACGCTTCGCACCGGCCTGGCTTCGTTCAGTGCCGGGGCGATCTTCTCCAGTGCCTCGACCAGGCGCCTGGCCTCCTTGTCGCCGCCGCTCTTGGCCACCTTGCTCCACTTGGCCAGCTGCTTGTCGACCGTCTGCAGGTCGGCCAGCGCCAGCTCGGTGTTGATCACCTCGATGTCGGAGACCGGGTCGACCCGGCCGGCGACGTGCACCACGTTGTCGTCCTCGAAGCAGCGCACGATGTGGGCGATCGCGTCGCACTCGCGGATGTTGGCGAGGAACTGGTTGCCCAGACCCTCGCCCTTGCTGGCGCCGGCGACGAGTCCCGCGATGTCGACGAACTCGACGGTGGCCGGGATCACCTTCTCGGGTTTAGCAATGGCGGCGAGCGCCGTCAGCCTCGGATCGGGCACCTCGACGATGCCGACGTTCGGCTCGATGGTGCAGAAAGGGTAGTTCTCGGCCGCGATGCCGGCCTTGGTCAGTGCATTGAACAGGGTCGACTTGCCGACGTTGGGCAGGCCGACGATGCCGCATCTCAGTGCCATGAAGGGATTCCCGCGCGCCGCCCGGCGCAAAGCGGTCGATTATCCCAGTTCACTGCGCGGCGGGCGCAGCAGGCAGGCAGCGTGCCACGGCGCGCCGCCTGCGAGAACCGGTTTCAGGCTGGCTTCGGCGTGCGCAGTTCGCGGCGCAGGATCTTGCCGATGTTGGTCTTCGGCAGCGGCTCGGCGCGGAACTCGATCAGCTTCGGCACCTTGTAGCCGGTCAGGTGCTTGCGGCAGTGGGCGAGCAGGTCGGCCTCGGTCAGCGCCGGGTCCTTGCGGACGACGACGATCTTCACCACTTCGCCCGACTTCTCGTCGGGCGCGCCGATCGCCGCGGTCTCCAGCACGCCGGGGTGCAGCATCACCACGTCCTCGACCTCGTTCGGGTACACGTTGAAGCCGGAGACGATGATCATGTCCTTCTTGCGGTCGGTGATCTTGATGCTGCCCCTGCCGTCCATGAAGCCCATGTCGCCGGAGCGGAACCAGCCGTCGGCGGTGAACACCTTGGCGGTCTCGTCGGGCCGGTTCCAGTAGCCCTTCATCACCTGCGGCCCGCGGATGCAGATCTCGCCGACTTCGCCGAGCGGCATCTCCCTGCCGTCGTCGTCGAGGATCGCCACCTCGGTGCTCGGGATCGGCACGCCGATGTTGCCGGTCCAGTCCTTGATGTTCAGCGCGTTGCAGGTGGCGATCGGCGAGGTTTCGGTCAGGCCGTAGCCCTCGACGATCGGCACGCCGGTGGCCGCCTTCCAGCGCTCGGCCACCGCGCGCTGCACGGCCATGCCGCCGGCGGCGCACACCTTGGCCTGCTTCAGCGGCACTGCGCCGAATCCCGGCGCGTTCAGCAGCGCCGCGTACAGCGTGTTGACGCCGATCAGGAAGGTGAACGGCGTGTGCTTCAGCGTGTCGACGAAGGCAGGCAGGTCGCGCGGGTTGGTGACCAGGACGATGTTTGCGCCGATCTTCATCAGCACCAGGTTCACCGTCAGCGCCAGGATGTGATACAGCGGCAGCGGGATGACGCCGACCTCCTTGCCGTCGGCGAGGTCGGCCGCGATCCACGCCGCCACCTGCTGCAGGTTGGCGACCAGGTTGCCGTGGGTCAGCATCGCGCCCTTGGCCACGCCGGTGGTGCCGCCGGTGTACTGCAGGAAGGCGAGGTCGTCGAGCGACAGCGCCGCCTCGTCCAGCGCCTGCGCGCGGCCGGCGGCCAGCGCCTCGTTGAAGGAGGTCGTGCCGGCGATGCTCCACGCCGGCACCATCTTCTTGACGTGCTTGACGACGAGGTTGGTCAGCAGCCGCTTGACCGCCGGGAACAGGTCGCCGACCTGCGTGGTGATCACCGTGCGCACCGAGGTGTTCGGCAGCACCTGCTGCAGCGTGGCGGCGAAGTTCTCCAGCACCACGATC
Source organism: Caballeronia novacaledonica (assembly GCA_048497655.1). Lineage (GTDB taxonomy): Bacteria > Pseudomonadota > Gammaproteobacteria > Burkholderiales > Burkholderiaceae_F > JADJWR01. Next base: position 2,918 of record JBHJND010000608.1, on the reverse strand, counting down.
GCCGCCGCCCCGGAGTCCTTCAGCTGGTGCTCCAGCTCGCGCGCGGTGTACAGCGGGTTGGTGTTGACCACGACGATGCCGGCGCGCAGCGCGCCGAACAGCGCGATCGGGTACTGCAGCAGATTGGGCATCATGATCGCCACCCGGTCGCCGCGCTTCAGCCCGGCGACCTTCTGCAGGTAGGCGCCGAAGGCGCGGCTCGCCTCGTCCAGTTCGCGGTAGCTGATCGACACGCCCATGTTGCTGTAGGCGGGAAGGCCGGCGAAGCGGCCGCAGCTCGTCTCGAAGATCTCCTTCAGCGACGAGTAGGCCTTCACGTCGACGTCGGGCGGGATGCCCTGCGGGTACTGCTGCAGCCAGATCCGTTTCAATGCCCTGTCCGGGAGTCTGTCCATGGTCGCCTCCGATGGGTGCCCGGGCGCGGCGAACGGCAAGCGCGAAAGGCGCCCGGCCGGCCCGGTGCTGTGTTCAGGAACGGAAAGTCTTCGGCTTGCACTGCGCCTGCTCCAGCAGGCGACTGGAGCGGCGGCCGGCGGGCAGCACCGAGCGGCAGGTTCAGGTCGACCCGCCAGGCGCTCGTCGATGCAGGCGCGGCCGAAGAAAGCGCCGCACCGTGGTGGCGCCGACCCCGCGGCCAGCCACCAATCACTAGATAAAAGTCTGCGACCGAACGCCGCCGCGGCGGTTCACCTGCGTCAAGCCCCGGCGAGTCGCTACCGTGTTTGCGGACCCGCCGTCGGCGGCCGTCGGCCTGCTACAGCGGTTGCAGCAGCGAAGGATCGGGCCGCTCCAGCCAGCCCAGCACTTCGTCAGCGAAGCGCTCGCTCTCGGCGATCGCCCGCCGCCAGTCGCGCTGTCGACCGGCGTGGTCGAGCCCGTAGCGGTAGAAGTCGTTGCGGTCGGGCAACTTGCGGTTCGGCAGCCGCGCCAGCAGGGCCGGCGACGGCGCAATCACCAGGACGTTGTCGAGCCACGGGTGCGCGCGCGCGTGCCGGCGCCAAGGCAGGAACTTGTCCAGCCAGCCGGCCGTGACGTGCGGCGCGAAGTGCGGATACAGGACCAGCTTCGGCAGTTGCGCGTAGGGCAGCAGCAGGTGGTAGTCGATCAGGCCGCCGTCCCAGTACTCGCCGCGCGGCGCGCCCTGCGGGTTGCGCACGGGCTCGCAGAGCAGCGGGATCGAGCCCGAGGCGAGCAACGCATCTTCGCTGTTGCCCGCCTCGAGGGCGACCCGGTCGAGGCCGAAGCGATCGAAGGCGGCCGACGGAAAGCGCGCGCCGCCGGCAGTGAACACGACCCGCTGCAGGTGCGCCGCCAGGCGCGGGCGCGACAGCGTGTTGGCGAGCGCGGCGCGGGCGAACGCCGCCCGCGTGCCGCCGCGCTCCAGCGCGCCGCGCGCCCGCGCGGTGACGACGCTCAGCGCGCGGCCCGGCCGGGCCTGCACGGCCGGCGCGCCGCCCAGCACGGCGCGCGCCAGCCGGCGGCACTGCTCGGTGACTTCGCGCGGCGACGGACGGTGCGGATAGGTCTGGCCGACATAGGCATCCGCCAGCCGATCAAGCGCGGCGAGCGGCTCGGGCATCGCCGCCGCCGCCATGCGCCAGGCGCCGATCGAGGCGCCGACCAGTTCCAGCGCGGCGTGGCGCAGCCAGCCACGTGCCGGATCGAACAGCCTGCGGTCGAGCGGGATCAGCGCCAGACCCTTCGGGCCGCCGGCGGCGGCCGGCACGCAGCCGATGTCGCCGGGCGAGAGGCCGTTGGCGCGCACGTGCGCTGCGGCACGGGCGCCGGCGTGCACGGCGAAAGACCGCGCGCCGCTCACGGCGCCGCGGTCTTCGGCGCGGCGTGCAGCTTCATCATCGCCCGCTCGAACTGCCCGTCGACGAGCGCCGGCACGACCTCCAGCGCGCGACCGATCGACTCGTCGATCGCCGCCTCGTGCTCGCGGCTCGGCGGGTGCAGCACGAAGTCGGCGACTTCCTGCGTCAGCGCCAGCGTCCGCGGGTGGCCGACGCCGATGCGCAGCCGCCAGAAGTCCGGCGTCGACAGCCGTGCCTGGATGTCCCGCAGGCCGTTATGCCCGGCGGTGCCTCCGCCGCGCTTCAGTTTCACCGTGCCCGGCGGCAGGTCGACCTCGTCATGCGCGACCAGGATCTGCGTCGGCAGGATCTTGTAATACAGGGCCAGCGCCACCACGGCCTGGCCGGAGCGGTTCATGTAGGTGCCCGGCTTGAGCAGCCACAGTTCGCGGCCGCCGTCGCGCAGCCGCGCCGTCTCGCCGTGAAACTTGCGCTCGGTGCCGAATGCGGCGCCGGCCTTGCGCGCGATCGAATCGACGAACCAGAAGCCGGCGTTGTGCCGCGTGCGCTCGTACTCGGCGCCGACGTTGCCGAGGCCGACGATCAGCCGGATCGAGTGCTCCTGCGGATTCAAGGGCAGGCGGGGAGGTCAGAAAGAAACGGCCCGGGACGTCGCCGTCGTCGGGCCGCATTGTGCATGCACAAGCGCGAAGGCTACTTCTTCTTCTCGCCGCCCTTCTTCTCGGCGGGTGCGGCAGCGGCCGCGGGCGGCGCCTTCTGGGCGGTGGCCGGCACCTCGGCGGCAGGCGCGGCGGCAGCCGCTTCTTCCTCGGCCGGGGCGGCACCCAGGATCGTCACCGACACGACCACCGGGTTCTCCTTGCCCTTGAGCACCGCCTTCACGCCGGCCGGCAACTTCAGGTCGCGCACCTTGATCGTGTCCTGCGCCGTCAGGCCGGACAGGTCGACCTCGATGTACTCGGGCAGGTCCTTCGGCAGGCAGGCGATGTCGACCTCCTGCTGCACGTGGCCGATGATCGCCGCCGACGCCTTCACCGCCGGCGAGTTCTCCTGGCCGACGAAGTGCAGCGGCACGCGCATGTGGATCGGCTTGTCGGCGGA
>JBHJND010000607.1:0-4265 GCA_048497655.1 Caballeronia novacaledonica | reverse complement strand
CTTCACCCCCGAGTTGGCCATCCTGTTCGGCACGGCCTCGGCCTGCGTGCTGGGCGTGCTCGTCGGCCTGCTCGCCATCCGCCGGCTGGGGATCTACTTCGCGATGATCACGCTGGCGCTGGCACAGATGGTCTACTTCTTCTGCCTTCAGGCGCCATTCACGGGCGGCGAGGACGGCATCCAGGCCGTGCCCCGCGGCAGGCTGTTCGGCGTCTTCGACCTGAGCGAAGCGAAGGCGATGTACCCGTTTGTGCTGGCCATCTTCCTCGGCGGCTTCCTGCTGATCTACCGGATCGTCCACTCGCCTTTCGGCCAGGTCCTGAAGGCGATCCGCGAGAACGAGAGCCGCGCCGTGTCGCTGGGCTACGACGTCGACCGCTACAAGCTGCTCGCCTTCGTGCTGTCGGCCACGCTCGCCGGGTTGGCAGGCGGAACCAAATCGCTGGTGTTCCAGCTCGCCTCGCTGACCGACGTGCACTGGACGATGTCGGGCGAGGTGGTGCTGATGTCGCTGGTCGGCGGCCTGGGCACGATCTTCGGCCCGGTGGTCGGCGCGGCGGTGATCATCACGATGCAGAACTACCTTGCACAGCTTGGCGCGTGGGTGACGGTGGTCCAGGGCATCGTGTTCGTCGTCTGCGTACTGGCGTTCCGGCGCGGCATCATCGGCGAGATCGGCCACGCGCTCAAGAAGCCGCTTTAGGCGAGACCGCCTCGCCGCGGCCGCCGGGCCGCGGCGGCACCGACCGGCATGACCTCGACCCCACCGGCTCCCCGCCGCAGCGCCGCCGAGCAGCGCAAGCTCGACGCCGCACTCACCGAGCTGTTCGAGCGCCTGGTCACCTTCAACCAGATCCTCGGACTGAAGCTGGTTCGCCTCGCTACCGGCGAAGCGCAGCTGCGCTTCGAGATGCGGCCGGAACTGGTCGGCCAATATCAGCACGGCCGCCTGCACGGTGGCGTGATCTCGGCCACGCTCGATGCCATGGCCGGCCTGGCCATCATGGTTGCCCTCGGCGAGAAGCACCCCGAGGAGTCGGCCGAGCAGGTGATGCACCGCTTCTCCCGGCTCGGCACGATCGACCTGCGCGTCGACTACCTGCGGCAGGGGATCGGCCGCCACTTCACCGCCAGCGCCGAGGTGCTGCGGCTCGGCGGTCGGGTCGGCTCGGTTCGGATGCGGCTGGAGAACGACGAGGGCGTGCTGGTCGCCACCGGCGCCGCTTCCTACATGCTCAGCTAGCGCGGCTCGCCTGCCTCAGTCGACGATCGTCTGCGACTGCTCGCGCAGATACTGCGGCAGGTAGTAGAACGAGCCGATCGCCTTGCCTGTGGTGCCACTCGCCTTCCAGCCGCCGAAGGGCTGGTAGCCGGGCCAGGCTCCGGTCGTCGCGCCCTGCGGGCGGTTGACGTAGGTGACGCCGGCCTCGATCCGCTCGAGGAACAGCGGGATCTCGTCCTGCGCGCCGTAGAAGCCCGCGGTCAGGCCGTACTCGCTGGCATTGGCCAGCTCGATCGCCTGCGCCAGCGAGTCGACTGCGCCGACCAGCACCAGCGGGATGAACTTCTCTTCCCGCCACAGCCGGTAGTCGAGCGGTGCCGAGGCCACCGTCGGCGCGACGAACCAGCCGTTGGCGAGTTCGCCCTGGCGGAGCAGTTCGCCGCCGGTGTCGATCGTCCCGTGCTGTCGCAGGTTCTCGGCGCACTTGCCGTAGCGCAGGTAGGCCGCCTCGTTGATCACCGGCCCCATCCAGTGCCGGCGCAGCGTCGGGTCGCCGACCGAGATTGCCCGCGTCTTCTCCACCAGCAGCGCGCGTAGTTCGCCGGCGACCTGCCGCTCGACGTACACGCGCGAGCAGGCCGAGCACTTCTGCCCTTGCAGGCCGAAGGCCGAGCGCACGATGCCGGTGGCGGCGCGCTCGAGATCCGCACGGCGGGTGACGATCGCCGCGTTCTTGCCGCCCATTTCGGCGATGCACGGCCGCGGCCACGCGCCTTGCGCAAACCGGCGCAGCATCTGCATGCCGACCTCGTACGAGCCGGTGAAGGTGACGCCGGCGACGCGCGGGTCGTCGACCAGCGCCGCGCCCACCTCGGCTCCGGCGCCCGAGACGTAGTTGACCACCCCTGCCGGCAGCCCGGCGTCGCGCAACGCCTCCAGCAGCAGCCAGCCGCTCCAGCTGGTGTCGGTCGCGGTCTTGAACACCACCGTGTTGCCCGCGACCAGCGCCGCGCCGATCGGCCCGCCGGCCAGCGCGAACGGGAAGTTGAACGGGGCCACCACCGCCCATGCGCCGTAGGGTTTCAGCACGGTGCGGTTGCGGCTGACGAAGCCGGCAAGCGGGTCGTCCGGCAGCGCGCGGTCGAAGCCCTCGTTAGCCTCCATCTGGTCGCAGTACCAGGAGAACAGGTCGGCCGTCTCCTGCACCTCGCCCAGCGACTCCATGCGGTTCTTGCCGACTTCAAGCGCCACCGCGGCGCTGATGTCGTAGACCCGTTCCTCGATCAACGCCGCCACCCGCCGAAGCAGGCGCACGCGCTCTTGCCACGGCGTGGCGGCCCAGCCACGCTGCGCGTTGACCGCCACCGTCACCGCATCGGCGGCGTCCTGCGCCGAGCCCCGCGCAAAACGGCCGAGCAGCCAGTTGCGGTCGATCGGCGATCGCACCTCGAAGTGCGTGCGGCCCGGCCGCGCGGCACCGGCGATCCACTGCGGATAGTCGCGCCCGAGCTGGCTGCGGACACGCGCGAGCGACGCGTCGAACCGCTCGTGCAATTGCGCCGGCGGATCGAACATCGTCGAATAGGTCAGGCGAAAGGGCGCATTGCTCACTTCGGTCAAGCTCCATCGAGAATCGACACCACCGGCGGCTCCTGCCGCACGGCCGCTGCTACGGCCGGATCACCAGCTTGCCGACGGCGCGCCTTGCCAGAAGGTCCTCCAACGCCCGCGGCGTCTCGGCGAGCGGGTATTCCCTCGACACCAGCGGCCGCAGCCTGCCTTCCGCAAGCCAGCCGGACAGCTGCGCCAGCAGCCGCCGGTTGCCCGACGGATCGCGCTTGGCGAACTCGCCCCAGTACACGCCGACCGCCGAGACCTCCTTCAGCAGCAGCAGGTTGGCCGGGATCTGCGGGATGTCGCCGGCGGCGAAGCCGATCACCAGCAGCCGCCCACGCCAGCCGAGGGTCCGCAGCGCCGACGCCGTGTACTGGCCGCCGACCGGGTCGTAGACGACGTCGACCCCGCGGCCGTCGGTCATCGCCTTGACGGCCTCGCGAAGGTCGGCCTGCGAGTAGTCGATCAGTTCGTCGGCGCCGGCCCTGCGCGCCGCATCGAGCTTCTCCGGCGACGACGCCGCGGCGATCACGCGCGCGCCGGCGAGCTTGCCCAGTTCGACGGCGGCCAGTCCCACGCCGCCGCCGGCGCCCAGCACCAGCAGCGTTTCGCCCGCCTTCAGCTGCCCGCGCTCGACGAGCGCGTGCTGCGAGGTGGCGTAGGTCAGCGTGAAGCCCGCCGCCACGGCGGCATCGACGCCCGGCGGCAACGGCGCCACCTGTGCCTGCGCCGCGCACACGTACTCAGCGAAGCCGCCGATGCCAACGAAGGCGACCACCCGGTCGCCCGCCTTCAGCCGACCGACGCCCTCGCCCACCGCATCGACCGTTCCGGCGACCTCGGTGCCCGGCGTGAACGGCAGCGGCGGCTGGAGCTGATACTTCTTCTGGATGATCAGCGCATCGGGGAAATTGACCCCGGCGGCGTCGACACGGATGCGCACCTCGCCGGCCGCCGGCGAAGGCAGCGGGCACTCGGACAGCTGCAGCTTCTCCGGCCCGCCCCACTGAACACACTGGATTGCCTTCATCGCTTCTCCCGCCGGCGAATTTACGCCGATGGCAAACCCGTCACAACGGCGCGCTATTCTCTTGCGGCGCAGGCGGGGCACGTCAACGCTCGGCCCGCCGTTGAACGACCAAGGAGACCGCAGATGATCGACGTCTACTCATGGCCGACGCCCAACGGCCACAAGGTCCACATCATGCTCGAGGAGTGCGGCCTGCCTTACCGGGTGCACGCGGTCGACATCGGCGCCGGCGACCAGTTCAAGCCCGAGTTCCTCGCCATCAGCCCCAACAACAAGATCCCGGCGATCGTCGATTCCGACGGACCCGACGGCAAGCCGATCTCGCTGTTCGAGTCTGGCGCGATCCTGCTGTACCTGGCCGGCAAGACCGGCCGCTTCCTTCCCGCCGACGTGCGCGGC
>JBHJND010000606.1:0-3611 GCA_048497655.1 Caballeronia novacaledonica | reverse complement strand
GCCGCTCGAGCGCATCCTGTCAGGCGCGGCGTTCGCGCCGGTGCTGGCCGAGTGCCAGGCGATCCACCAGCGCGTGCTGCACGGCCGCGTGTTCGTCGCCCTGCACATGCATGCCGGCGACGGCAACGTGCACACCAACATTCCGGTCAACTCCGACGACTACGCGATGCTGGCCGCGGCCCACCGCACCGTGGCGCGGATCATGGCGATCGCGCGCGAGCTCGGCGGCGTGATCTCCGGCGAGCACGGCATCGGCATGACCAAGCTCGAGTTCCTCGCCGAGGAGGAACTGCGCGAGTTCCGCGCCTACAAGCAGCGCATCGACCCCGAGGGCCGCTTCAACAAAGGGAAGCTCCTGCCCGGCGCGACGCTCGAATCTGCCTACACGCCGAGCTTCGGCCTGATGGGGCACGAATCGCTGATCATGCAGCAGTCCGACATCAAGGGCGTCTCCGACGCGATCAAGGACTGCCTGCGCTGCGGCAAGTGCAAGCCGGTGTGCGCCACCCACGTGCCGCGCGCCAACCTGCTGTACTCGCCGCGCAACAAGATCCTCGCCGTCTCGCTGCTGATCGAGGCCTTCCTGTACGAGGAGCAGACGCGGCGCGGCATCTCGCTGGCCCACTGGGACGAGTTCGACGACGTCGCCGGCCACTGCACGATCTGCCACAAGTGCGCTGCGCCGTGCCCGGTCGACATCGACTTCGGCGACGTGACGATGGCGATGCGCGACCTGCTGCGGCGGATGGGCAAGAAGCGCTTCAACCCGGGCTCGGCGGCGTCGATGTTGTTCCTCAACGCGACGCGGCCGGAAACGATCAAGCTGGCGCGCAAGCTGATGATCGACTGGGGCTTCAGGGCGCAGCGGCTGGGCAACCGATTCTTCGCGCTGGCGGCACGGGCGCAGACGCGCCAGCCGCCGGCCTCCACCGGCAGGCCGCCGGTGAAGGCGCAGGTGATCCACTTCGTCAACAAGAAGATGCCGGCCGGCGTGCCGAACAAGACGGCGCGGGCGCTGCTCGACATCGAGGACCGCCGCTACGTGCCGGTCATCCGCAACCCCGAGAGGACGCCGGTCGACGCCGAGGCGGTGTTCTACTTCCCCGGCTGCGGCTCCGAGCGACTGTTCTCGCAGGTGGGACTGGCCACCCAGGCGATGCTGTGGCACGTCGGCGTGCAGACGGTGCTGCCGCCCGGCTACCTGTGCTGCGGCTATCCGCAGCGCGGCTCGGGGCAGTTTGACCGGGCGGAGAAGATGATCACCGACAACCGGGTGCTGTTGCACCGCGTCGCCAACACGCTGAACTACCTCGACATCAAGACGGTGGTGGTCTCCTGCGGCACCTGCTACGACCAGCTCATCGGCTACGAGTTCGGGCAGATCTTCCCCGGCAGCCGGATCGTCGACATCCACGAGTTCCTGCTGGAGAAGGGTGTCAGGCTTGAGGGCGTCGGCGGCGTGCGCTACATGTACCACGATCCCTGCCACAGCCCGATGAAGCAGCAGGACCCGCTCAGGACGGTCAATGCGCTGATCGCCACCGCCGACGGCACGCGGATCGCGAAGAACGACCGCTGCTGCGGCGAGAGCGGCACGCTGGCGGTGACCAGGCCCGACGTGTCGACGCAGGTGCGCTTCCGCAAGGAAGACGAGGTGCGCGGCGGCGCCGGGAAACTACGCGCCGACGGCTTCGCCGGCGAGGTCAGGGTGCTGACCTCCTGCCCGTCGTGCCTGCAGGGGCTGAAGCGTTTCAACGACGACGCCGACCTCGACGCCGACTACATCGTGGTCGAACTCGCCCGCCACCTGCTCGGCGCCGACTGGCTGCAGCGCTACGTGGCGGCGGCCAACGCCGGCGGTATCGAGCGGGTGCTGGTGTGACGCTGACGCCCTGCGCGTTGTGCGGCGGCGACGGCGGCGAAGTGCTGTTCCGCGACGACCTGCTGCGGGTGGTGCTCGTCGACGAGCCCGGCTACCCCGGCTTCGTCCGCGTGATCGCCAACGCGCACGTGCGGGAGATGACCGATCTTGCCGCCGCCGACCGGCAGCGGCTGCTGGCGGCGGTGTTCGCCGTCGAGGCGGCACAGCGCCGGGTGCTGGCGCCGCACAAGGTCAACCTGGCCAGCCTCGGCAACATGACGCCGCACGTGCACTGGCACGTGATCCCGCGCTTTGCCGACGACGCGCACTTTCCCGAGCCGATCTGGGGCACGCGGCGGCGCGAGCCAGACCCGGGATGCCTTGCCGAGCGGCGCTCGCGGCTGGCGGCGCTGCGCGCGGCGATCGCCGCCGGGCTGGCTGCCGGCTGATGCCGGCTTCCGTCACGGCGTGCGCGCCACCACCAGGTTGCTGACGCGCGCCGCGCCCGCGCCCTTCAGGGCGGCGGCGACTTCGTCGAGCGTCGCGCCGGTGGTCATCACGTCATCGACCACCGCCACCCGCATGCCGGCGAGCTGGCCGCGCGCGACGAAGGCGCCGCGCACGTTGCGCCGCCGCTCGTCGAGCGCCAGGTCCATCTGCGCCGAGGTGTGGCGGGTGCGCAGCAGGATGTCGCTGCGCAGCGGGCGGCCGCTGTCGGAGGCGACGCGGCGGGCGATCTCCTGCGACTGGTTGAAGCCTCGCCCGGACTGGCGCTCGAAGGCGAGCGGCACCGGGCAGATCGCGTCGGCTTCCTGCAGCACGGCACGCGCGGCGCGGGCCAGCAGGCTGCCGAACGCATCGGCCAGCGGCAGCCGGCCGCCGAACTTCAGCGCGGCGATCATCCGGTCCACCGGCGGCGCGTAGTCGGCCAGCGCCACCGTGCGATCGAAGCGCGGTTGCGAGCGCAGGCAGGCTCCGCAGCGGTCGTCGCTCCGGGCCGCCGGCAGGCGAATCGCGCACGAGGCGCAGCGCGGCACGTCGACGGCGAAGTAGTCGCGCGCGCAGCCCGGGCACAGCGGGTCGCCCGCCTCGAGGTCGCAGACGACGCAACGCGGTGCGAGCAACCGCCGCAGCCCTGCCATCCCCCTTGCGAAGGGACCGCGGGCGATGGTCCCGAAGTCGTCGCCGTCGGCGCTCGCCATGGCGGGCCAGCATATACTCGCCGCCCGCGTCTCACCCACGGTGCCGCGCACCATCCCGGTCCGCCGCCATGTCGCTCGGCCCCGGAACCTCCGAACTCACCCCGACCGTCGTCGACCCGCCGCGCATGCCGGCGCGCCTCGACACGGTGCGCCGCCAGTTCGACCGCCGCGCGGCGCGCTTCGCCCGGCACGAGTTCATCGTGCGCGAGGTCGGCCGGCGGCTGATCGAGCGGCTGCAGTTCATCCGGATCGAGCCGCAACGCGTCGTCGATGTCGGCTGCGGCGCGGGCGGCGCGCGCAAGGCGCTGCTCGAGCGCTATCCGCGCGCCGACTGGCTCGGCGTCGACCTGTCGCCGGCGATGCTCGCCCGGGCGGCGCCGGCGACCTGGCTGGCTCGCCTGCAGCCGCGGCGCCGACCGCCGGCGCATCTGCTCTGCGCCGAGGCCGCGGCGCTGCCACTGGCCGACGACAGCGCCGACCTGCTGTTCTCCAACCTGATGCTGCACTGGCACCCGCAGCCGCACACCGTGTTTCTCGAGTGGCTGCGC
>JBHJND010000605.1:0-1519 GCA_048497655.1 Caballeronia novacaledonica | reverse complement strand
GGCCGAGTACCAGAAGGAACATCCCGACGTGCCGATGTACGTCGCCGCGCTCGACGACCATCTCGACGAGCACGCCTACATCGTGCCGGGGCTGGGCGACGCCGGGGACCGGCTGTTCGGGACCAAGTAGCCCCGCCCGCCAAGCGGTGAGCGAGCCGGGGCACGCCGCTTCGCCATACTAGGCCGCGATGTCCGCGACGCCAGCCGGCCGCCCGTGGTTCGCCTACGCGATGCTCGCCGCGTCGATGGCGCTGGTGGGCAGCTACGTCGCGCTGTCCAAGCCGCTGGTGGCGGCACTCCCGCTGTTCGCGCTGGCCGTCCTGCGCTTTGCCATCGCCGCGGTGGCGATGCTGCCGTGGACGCTGCCGCGCGCCGACGAGGCGCCGCTGGCGCCGCGCGAGCGGCTGCTGCTGTTCGCGATGTCTTTCCTCGGCAACTTCCTGTTCTCGATCTGCATGCTGGCCGGGGTGAGCCTGTCCACCGCCACCGCAGCCGGCGTGATCATGGCGACGCTGCGGGCGGCGGTGGCGGCCGGCTCGCGGCTGTTCCTGCGCGAACACCTCGGCGGCCGCGCGCTGTCGGCGATCGCGCTGGCGGTGCTCGGCATCGTGCTGCTGCAGTTCGCCCGTCCCGCCGACGAGGCGGCGCGCGCCGGCACGCTGCTCGGCAACCTGCTGCTCGCCGGCGCGGTGCTGTGCGAGGCCTCGTACGTGATCATCGGCAAGCGGCTGGCGCGCGTGCGCAGCCCGCTGCGCGTCTCGGCGCTGATCAACCTGTGGGGGCTGGCGCTGATGACGCCGCTCGGCCTGTGGCAGCTGGCGCGCTTCGACCTGGCGCAGCTGTCCGCCGGCCTGTGGCTGCTGCTGGTGTTCTATGCGCTGGCGGCGAGCCTCGCCGCGGTGTGGCTGTGGATGAGCGGCCTGCGTCAGGTGCCGGCCAACCACGCCGGCGTGTTCACCGTGGCGCTGCCGATCAGCGCCACGCTGATCGGGGTGCTGGTTCTCGGCGAGGCTTTCACCGCGCTGCACGCGGCGGCACTGCTGCTCGCATCGGCGGGGGTGGTGCTGATCGCCGGCGCACGGCCGCAACCGGCGCGGCGCGACTAGGCGCCGGATCGACCCGCCGTCCCGGACTCCAGCACCCTGCGCGCCTCGTCGCGCAGAGCAACCGCATCGCTCCAGCCGAAACCACCGGCGGCAAGCGGCCGCTCGATGCGCAGCGTCACCGCCCCCGGCCGCAGCAGCAGCGCCTTCGCCGGCAGCAGCCTGCGCGTGCCGCCGAGCACCGCCGGCACCAGCGGCACGCCGGCCTGGGCGGCGAGCACGAAGGCGCCCATGCGCAGCGGCAGCAGCGCCTCGGCATTGCCGAAGGTGCCTTCGGGGAACACGGCCAGCGACTCGCCCGCCGCCAGGCAGGCCGACAGGGCGCGCGTGTCCTCGATGCTGCGCGCCGCGTCGACCCGTTCGACGAATCGTGTGTCCAGTTTTCTCAATGGCTTCCCAATGAGCCAGTGCTCACT
>JBHJND010000604.1:0-3451 GCA_048497655.1 Caballeronia novacaledonica | reverse complement strand
GGGTGCTGATCCCGGGCTGCGGCGCCGCCTACGAGGTGGCGGCGCTCGCCGCGCGCGGCTGCGAGGTGCTGGCCATCGATTACTCCCCGGTGGCGGTCGAGCGCGCGCGCGAAGTGCTCGGCGCCGAACTCGGCCGCACGGTGATGCTGGCCGACTTCTTCGCCTTCGACGCGGCGCAGTTCGACTGGATCTACGAGCGCGCCTTCCTTGCCGCGTTGCCGCCGCGGCTGTGGGCGGCGTGGGCCGAGCGCTGCGCGCAGCTGCTGCCGCAGGGCGGCGGCATGGCCGGCTTCTTCTTCGTCGACGAAGCGGTGGCCGAGCCGCGCCGCGGGCCGCCGTTTGCCGTGACGTCGACCGAACTGCACCGCCTGCTCGACGGCGCCTTCGAGCTCGTCGTCGACCGTGCGGTGGCGCCGGAGGAGTCGGCAGCGGTGTTCGCCGGCCGCGAGCGCTGGCAGCAGTGGCGGCGACGCTGAATCGGCGCTGAGCGTCGCGGCGGCGGCACGCCGGCCGGCGGCAAGCCGTGCCGGCGTTTGGCGCCGCCGTCGGCAGGCCTTATCGTCGCCGGCATCGGCGCGCCAGCGTCGTCGACCGAGCCCGAACCCGCGCCATGACCCTGATCGCCTTCGTCGCCCTGTACCTCATTGCCTCGGTGGCGATCGGCCTGTACGCCGCGACGCGGGTGAAGAACACCGCCGACTACGCGGTGGCCGGCCGCTCGCTGCCGCTGGTCATGATCGTCACCACCACCTTCGCCACCTGGTTCGGCGCCGAGACCGTGCTCGGCATCCCGTCGAAGGTCGTCGAGGGCGGGCTGCAGAAGACCGTCGAGGATCCGTTCGGCGCCTCCTTCTGCCTGATCTTCGTCGGCATGTTCTTCGCCCGCCGGCTCTACAACATGAACCTGCTGACGATCGGCGACTTCTACCGGCAGCGCTACGGCAGGGGTGTGGAGATCTTCAGCGCGGCGGTGATCCTGATCTCCTACCTCGGCTGGGTGGCGGCGCAGATCACCGCGCTCGGGCTGGTGTTCCACCTGCTGTCGGGCGGGGCTATCTCCGGCGTGCAGGGCATGGTGCTAGGCACGGCGATCGTGTTCGTCTACACCGTGTTCGGCGGCATGTGGTCGGTCGCGCTAACCGACTTCCTGCAGATGATCATCATCGTCGTCGGCCTGTCGCTGATCGCCTGGTTCGCCGCCGATCTGGCCGGCGGCGCCGACAAGGTCGTCGGCTACGCCGCCGGCCGGGAGATGTTCAGGTTCCTGCCCGAGCCGACGCTGCACGACTGGCTGTTCTGGCTCGGCTCGGCGATCACCATCATGATCGGCTCAATCCCGCAGCAGGACGTGTTCCAGCGCGTGATGTCGGCGAAGAACGCCGACATCGCGGTCAAGGGGCCGATCATCGGCGGCCTGGCCTACCTCGGCTTCGCCTTCGTGCCGATGTTCATCGGCGTGGCGGCGTTCGTCGTCATGCCCGAGGCGGCGGCGGCGCTGGCCGCGGACGACACGCAGAAGATCCTGCCGACGCTGGTGATGGAGCGCATGCCGGTGTGGCTGCAGGTGATGTTCTTCGGCGCGCTGCTGTCGGCCATCATGTCTACCGCCTCGGCCACGCTGCTGGCGCCGTCGACCACCTTCGTCGAGAACATCCTGAAGAACTTCCGCCCGCTGAGCGACAGGCGCGAGCTGCGCGCGATGCGCATCACCGTGGCGGTCTTCACCGTCTGCGTGCTTGGCTACGCCATCGTCATGGAGGGCACGCCGATCTACGAACTGGTGGCGATGGCCTACCAGTTCCCGGTGGTGGGCGCCTTCTGGCCGCTGGTGTGCGGGCTGTACTGGAAGCGCTCGACCACGCTGGGGGCGATCTGGTCGATCGTGCTGGGCATGAGCAGCTGGGCGATCCTCGCCGCCACGCCGCTCGGCGAGGTGATTCCTTCGGTGCTCGGCGGCTTCATCGTCGCCGGCATCGGCATGGTGGCCGGCTCGCTGCTGCCCACCGCCGGCAACCGCGCCCATCGCGAGCATCGTTCCAGCCATACGCACGGCCAGCACGCCGGCGCCCGACCGCACGGCTGACGGGCAGCGCTTGAAGGGCGCCCTGCCGCAACGGCGACGCAGGAAGAGCAAACCAACGAGCGCGTCCGCAGCATGCGCCACTGAACGGTGAACGTAGCCAATAGGGGCTAGTCGGCTCGCAGCGGAAGATCGCGTGCACGCGTGAGCACGCGACCGCTGGCGGGGACCGGCCCGCCGCTCATCGCATCCGCGCCTCAGGCAACGGCTTTCGCACCTGGCGAGGCGGGCGGTGGGGTCGACAATTCGCGCCTGTCCACTTGGATCCTATTGCGCAGGGGTGAATGAGCCAGGGGCACTCTGGTCGTCCGACGCCGGTGCGCGAGACGACGGCGAGGTGCTGTCGGCAGCGCGGCGTGACGTTGATGGAAGTGATGGTCGTGCTGGCCATCGTCGCCATCGTGCTGGCGCTCGGCGTGCCTGGCTTCCGCGAGTTCGTCGCCCGCAACCGGCTCGACGGCACCGCGCAGGACCTGCTGGCGTCGCTGCAGTACGCGCGCAGCGAGGCAATGCGGCGCGGCGCGCAGGTCACGGTCCGCCTTGCCGGTGCGGCCGGGTCGAGGAACTGGGGTGGCGGCTGGACGATGTTCGCCGACGCCGACCGCGACGGCGTGCTCGATGAAAGCGAGAAGCCGCCGATTCGCGAAGGGGCGGCGCTGGCGGCGCCGCTGACGCTGTTCGGCAGCGAGAGCTTCGAGACCTTCGTCGCCTTCGACCGCGAGGGGCGGCTGAGCGGCGCGGGCGGCGGCTACTTCGTGCTGTGCGAAGGCAGCACGCTGCGCGAGGGCGAGCACTGGCGCTCGCGCGCCGTGCTGGTCAACGGCGCCGGCCGGGTGCGGATGGCGGCGCGCGACGACAGCCGCGGCGTGCTGTTGACCGACAGCGGCGAAATCGGCGATTGCGGCAGACCATGAAGCGGCGGGAACAACGATGAGTCGGATTCGGAACCGGGAGCGCCTGCGCGGCTTCTCGCTGATCGAGGTGCTGGTGTCGATCGTGGTGCTGTCGGTCGGCCTGCTGGGCGTGGCTGCGCTGCAGGTGGGCGGCCTGCGGGTCAGCCAGAGTTCCTTCTACCGCGCCCAGGCGGCGCAGTTCGCCACCGACATGGCCGACCGCCTGCGCGCCAACGCCGGCGAAGCCCGTTCCTGCGAACTGGCGATTGGCGAGGCGACGCCGGAAAGCCCGGCGAATACCTGCGAGCGCGATTTGGCCGAGTGGCGCAGCCGGCTACGCGCCCTGCCCGGCGGCACGGGCGGCGTCGACGTGGACCTGGCCAGCAACCTGGTGACGATCACGGTGCAGTGGGACGACGCGCGCGGCGGCGGCGCGACCAATGCCGGCTTCGCGCTGGTGACACGGCTGTGGGGCAAC
>JBHJND010000603.1:0-3599 GCA_048497655.1 Caballeronia novacaledonica | reverse complement strand
CGCGCAGGCGCGCTTCTACCCGGCGGTCAACCCGCTGCAGAGCTATTCCGAGGACTCGCTCGACACCGCGCTGTGGTGGGCTCACGTCTACGCGGAGACGACCACCGCGCGCGCCCGCGCCGCTTCCGGCGAGACCGAGTGGATCGAACTGCGCCGCCGCGTGCTGACGCTGCTCGACGAGCAGGCGCGGCTGGAGCGGATGGCGCGCATCATCGGCAAGGATGCGCTGCCGGCGCGGCAGCGGCTGACGCTGGCCAATGCCGAGCTGGTCAACGAGGCGTTCCTGCGCCAGTCGGCGTTCTCGGAGTTCGACCGCTACTGCGGCCCCGAGCGGCAGGCCAGCATGCTGCGCATGCTGGCGCGCTTCATCGAGCGCACCGAACGGGCGCTGGCCGAGGGCGCCACGCCGGAGGCGATCGCCGCCATGCCGCTGCTGCGGAGGCTGTCGCGCATGGGCGAGGAGATCGACGAGCGCGACGCCGCCGCGATGCGCCGCGGCTTCGCGCAACTGGAGGCGCAGCTCGAAGCGGCTTTCGACGAACTGGCCGCCGCCGGCGAGTCCGCGACCGCCGTGGCGCCCGCGGGATAGACGATGCAGCCACGAGTCACCGTTCACGAAGCGGCAGTGAAACTCGACGGGCCGCTGCTGTTCCTGCGCCGCACGCTCGACGTCGGGCTGGGCGAGGCGGTCGAAGTCGAAGGCAGCGACGGCAAGCGGCGGCTCGGTCGCATCGCCGCGCTCGACGAGCAGTTCGTCACCGTCGAGCTGCTCGAGCCCGGTGCCGGGCTGGCGCTGGCCGACACGGTGGTGCGCTTCCTCGGCACACCGATCGAATTCGGCGTCGGGCCGGGCCTGCTCGGCCGCGTCTACGACGGCGTAGGCCAGGTGATCGACGGCGGCCCGCCGCTGGCGGTGCGCGAGCGGCTGCGGGTAGACGGCCTGCCGCTCAATCCGCTGGCGCGCGCCACGCCGCGCGCCTTCATCGAGACCGGCATCACCTCGATCGACCTGCTCAACAGCCTGGTACGCGGCCAGAAGCTGCCGATCTTCTCCGGTGGCGGCCTGCCGCACGACCGCATCGCGGTGGAGATCGCCGGCCACGCGCGGCTGCGCGGCGAGGCCCGGGGTGCGGCGAAGGACGAGTTCGCCATCGTCTTCTGCGGCATCGGCGTGCCGCACACCACCGCCGAGTACTTCCGCCGCGCCCTCGAGACGTCGGGCGCACTCGAGCGAAGCGCGCTGTTCCTCAACCTCGCCAGCGACTCGAGCACGCAGCGGCTGCTCACGCCGCGCTTCGCGCTGACCGCCGCCGAGTACCTCGCCTTCGTCGAGCACAAGCACGTGCTGGTGATCGTCACCGACATCACCAACTACTGCGAGGCGCTGCGCGAGGTGGCCGGCGCCAAGGGCGAGGTGCCGGGGCGCAAGGGCTTCCCCGGCTACATGTACTCGGACCTGGCGACGCTGTACGAGCGCGCCGGCTGCGTGCACGGCACCGCCGGCAGCCTGACCCAGCTGCCGATCCTGACCATGCCCTCCGACGACATCGGCCACCCGATACCGGATCTCTCCGGCTACATCACCGAGGGGCAGATCGTGCTGTCGCGCGAGCTCGACCGCGCCGGCGTATTTCCGCCGGTCGCGGTGCTGCCGAGCCTGTCGAGGCTGATGAAGGACGGCACCGGCAAGGGCTACACGCACGAGGACCACCCGGCGCTCGCCAGCCAGCTGTATGCCGCCTATGCGCGGGCAACGCAGGCACGCGTGCTGGCCAGCGTGGTCGGCGAGGAGGGCCTGTCGGACACCGACCGCAGCTACCTCGGCTTCGGCGTGCACTTCGAGAAGCAGCTGATCCACCAGCACGGGCCGCGCTCGCTGGAAGCGAGCATGGAAGTCGGCTGGCGGCTGCTGGCGACGCTGCCGCGAAGCGAGCTGGCGCGCCTGTCCGACGCGCAGATCGAGCGCTACCTGTCGGGCCACGCCGCCGCCTTGCCGGTGCCCTGAGGACGGCATGGCCGAGTTCACCCCGACGCGCAGCCTGGCGATCGCGCTCGCCGACGAGCGGCGGACGATGCGCGAGGGCTACGCCTTCCTCGACGAGAAGTGCCTGCTGCTGGCCGGCGAGATGCTGCGCGAGGTCAGGCGGCACCGGGCGCTGGTCGAGCAGACGATGCCGCTGCAGCAGAAGGCCGCGCGCGCGCTGGCGGCGGCCCTGCTGCGACACGGACTGAACGGCCTGCAGGTCCATCCGGCGCCGCCGGGCGAGCAGCGGCTGCGCGTCGAGCGCCGCGCGCTGCTCGGCGTGGCGATGCGCGACGCCGTGCTCGAAGGCGAACCCGGCGAGCCGCCGCCGGCCGTGGCCGCCTCGCCCGAGGCGCCGGCCTGTGGCGCGGCCTACGCACTGCTTGCAGCCAGGCTCGCCGAACTGGCGGCCGTCAGCGGCAACCTCGCCCGCCTGCACGCCGAGTACCGAAAGACGGTGCGCCGCGTGCGCGCGCTGCAGGACGTGCTGCTGCCGGAGATCGAGCAGACGCTGCACGAGGTCGAGACGAGCCTCGAGGAACTGGAGCAGGACGAGGCCGGCTTCCTGCGTCGCGCGGCGAGCGCCGCCGCGACCTGAGATCAGCCGAACAAGCGGCTGGCGACCGAGTAGAAGGCGAAGCTCGCCAGCCAGGCCACCGCCAGCGGCCAGGCGATCGACAGGGCGGTGAAGGCGGCGCTGCGCGACTCGCGCCAGATCGTCGCCACCGTCGACAGGCACGGCGTGTAGACCAGCGTGAACAGCATGAAGCTGTAGGCCTGCACCCAGGTCAGCTGCTCGGCCAGCATGCGGCCGAGTTCGTCCTGCCCGGCGCCGTAGATCACCGCCAGCCCGCCCAGCACGATCTCCTTGGCGACGAAGCCGAAGATCAGCGCGATCGACAGGATCGAGTCGATGCCGATCGGCGCGAACACCGGCGCGGCGATCGCCGCCAGCTGGCCCGCCAGCGTCTGCGGGCTGGCCGGCGTGGCGTCGAACGGATAGTGGGTCAGCCACCAGATCAGCAGCACGCCGGCGACGATGAAGCCACCGGCGTTCTCGAGGAAATGGCGCGACGACTGCCAGCCCTGCGCGAACAGCGCGCGCACCGTGGGCAGGCGGTACGGCGGCATCTCAAGCAGCAGCGGCTCGTCGCCGGCGAAGCGCCGCCGCCACACCAGCGCGGTGCCGAAGGCCACGACGAAGCTGATCGCGTACAGGCTGGCCAGCACCAGCGGCGCCGCCTGGCGCGAGAAGAAGGCGGCGACGACGAACACCAGCACCTGCAGCCGCGCCGAGCACAGCGAGAACGGGATGGCGAGCATCGCCAGCAGGCGCGAGCCGCGCGAGCGCAGCACGCGCGTGCCCATGATCGCCGGCACGTTGCAGCCCATACCCATCAGCTGCATCACGAATGCGCGGCCGTCCAGGCCGAGCCTGGCCATCCAGCGGTCCATCAGGAAGGCAATGCGAACCAGGTAGCCGCTGTCCTCGACCAGCGCCATGGCGACGAAGAAGACCAGGATCACCGGCAGGAAGGTGAGCACGGTGCCGACGCCGTCGACCAGGCCTTCGAGC
>JBHJND010000602.1:0-11919 GCA_048497655.1 Caballeronia novacaledonica | reverse complement strand
GTGCCGCCGGCGATCATCACGTCGGCGTCGCCGTACTCGATCAGCCTGCCGGCGGCGCCGATGCAGTGCAGCCCGGTCGTGCAGGCGGTGACGATCGCCATGTTCGGACCCTTCAGCCCGAGCATGATCGACAGGTTGCCGGAGACCATGTTGATGATCGCCCCGGGGATCATGAACGGCGAGATCCGCCGCGGCCCCCGGTTCACCAGCTCGCTGTGGTTGTCCTCGATCATCGGCAGGCCGCCGATGCCGGAGCCGACCATGCAGCCAATCATCTCGCGGTTGGCGTCGTTGACCTCGAGCCCGGAGTCGCGAAGCGCCTCGATAGCGGCAGCGACGCCGTAGTGGATGAAGGTGTCCATCCGGCGGGCTTCCTTCGCCGGCATGCAGGACTCGACCTCGAAACCCTTGACCTCGCCGGCTATCCGGACGCGGAAGTCCTTGGCGTCGAAGCGGGTGATGGGGCCGATGCCGGACTTTCCGGCAACCAGGTTGGCCCAGGCAGTGGGAACGTCGATGCCGACCGGGCTAATGACGCCGAGGCCGGTAACGACGACGCGTCGGCGTTCGCTCATACAGGGCAAGCAGGGCCTGGGCGGGCGGCGCCGCCGCGCCTCAGGCCTTCTTCAGGTGGGTGGTGACGTACTCGATGGCCTGCTGGACGGTACGGATCTTCTCCGCTTCCTCGTCCGGGATCTCGCACTCGAACTCGTCTTCCAGCGCCATCACCAGTTCGACGGTGTCCAGCGAATCGGCGCCGAGGTCCTCGACGAAGGCGGACTCGTTCTTGATGTCCGCCTCGTTCACGCCCAGTTGCTCGGCAACGATCTTCTTGACCCGCTGTTCGATGTTTTCCATTTACCCCTCCTCGAAACTACTTGGGCTCCCGCCGGCCCCGACTTCCGGCCTGACGGCGAGCCCATAACCGGAAAAAGTCTAGCAGAGCGCCCCAGCGCGCCGCGCCGGCGGCTCAGGCCATGTACATGCCGCCGTTGACGTGCACAGTGCTGCCGCTCACGTAGGCGCCCGCCGCCGAAGCCAGGAAGACCACCGCCGCGGCGAC
This sequence comes from Caballeronia novacaledonica, assembly GCA_048497655.1. Taxonomy (GTDB): domain Bacteria; phylum Pseudomonadota; class Gammaproteobacteria; order Burkholderiales; family Burkholderiaceae_F; genus JADJWR01. The sequence continues at coordinate 10,856 of JBHJND010000602.1, read as the reverse complement.
ATCGTCGGCGACACCCAGTCGGCCCAGCGGAATCTGCGCCAGCAGCGCCTGCGTCTGCGCCTCGCCGAGCGACCGCGTCATGTCGGTGTCGATGAACCCCGGCGCGACGCAGTTCACCGTGATGCCCCGGCTGCCGATTTCGCGTGCCAGCGCCCGAGTCATGCCCGCGACCCCGGCCTTGGCTGCCGCGTAGTTGGCCTGCCCCGCGTTGCCGCTGGCGCCGACCACCGAGGTGATGTTGATAATGCGGCCGTGGCGCGCCTTCATCATGCCGCGCAAGACGCCGCGCGACAGGCGGAATACCGCCGTCAGGTTGGTCGCCAGCACGGCATCCCAGTCCTCGTCCTTCATCCGCATCGCCAGCCCGTCGCGCGTGATTCCGGCGTTGTTGACCAGGATCGACAGCTTGCCGTGCGCCTTGCCGACTGCCTCGATCACCGCCTCGCAGCGCGCCGCGTCGGCGACGTCGAGCGCGACGCCTTCGCCCTTGAGGCCCATGTTCCGCAGCCGCTGCGAAACGGCCGCCGCACCACCGTCGGTGGTCGCCGTGCCTACGACCACGGCGCCGGCCCGGGCCAGCGCATCGGCGATCGCGGCGCCGATACCGCGCGAGGCGCCGGTAACGAGGGCAACCTCGCCAGCGAGCGCGTCAGCGGCGAATGAACTCGTCGTGCCCATCTTCATTCACCCCTTCAGGCGGGCCAGCGCCTCGCCGATCGTCGCCGGGTCGGCCAGGGCCAGGCTCTCGACGCCCGGCACGATCCGCTTGGTCAGTCCGGCCAGGACCCGCCCGGGGCCGCATTCGACCACGTGGGTCACCCCCTCCTCCGCCATCACGCGAATGATCTCGGCCCAGCGCACCGGACCGGCAGCCTGGCGCGCCAGCGCGTCGCGGATGCGGTCCGGTCCGGATTCGATCGCCACGTCGACGTTGTTGATCACCGGCACCCGCGGCGCGGAGATCGGCTCGTCGCGCAACCGTTCGCGCAGACGTTCCGCCGCCGGCGCCAGCAGCGAGCAGTGGAACGGCGCCGACACCGGCAGCGGCAGCGCTCGCTTGGCACCGAGCCGCTTCGCCGCCTCGCAGGCCCGCCCGACAGCCGCCGCGTGACCGGCGATCACCACCTGCGCCGGGGCGTTGAAGTTCACCGCCTCGACCACTTCGCCCTGCGCCGCCTCGGCGCAAGCCTGCGCCACCTGTTCGTCGCTCAGCCCGAGGATGGCGGCCATGCCGCCGCTGCCCGCCGGCACCGCTTCCTGCATCGCCTGGGCACGAAACCGGACCAGCCTCACCGCGGCCTCGAGCGAAACGGCCTCGGCCGCGGTCAGTGCGGTGTACTCGCCGAGGCTGTGACCGGCCATGATCGCCGGCACCGCGCCGCCCGCTGCCAGCCAGGCTCGATAGATGGCCACGCCGGCAGCGAGCATCGCCGGCTGGGTATTGACGGTCAGGTTCAACTGCTCCGCCGGCCCGCCGGCAATGAGCCCGGCGAGGTCCTCGCCGAGTGCCTCGCCGGCGCGGGCGAGCACCTCCTGCACGGCAGGCTCGCCGGCAAACGCATCGAGCATTCCAACGGCCTGCGATCCCTGGCCGGGAAACACGAAAGCGATCTTCATCTACTCGCCTCGTCGGATATCAGAGTCGAACCAGCACCGAGCCCCAGGTGAAGCCGCCGCCGACACCCTGCAGCAGGACGGTCTGCCCGGGGCGGATGCGGCCGTCGCGCACCGCCAGGTCCAGCGCCAGCGGCACCGACGCCGCCGACGTGTTGCCGTGGCGATCGACGGTCACGATCACCTTTCCCTCCGGCAGGCCAAGCTTGCGGGCGGTGGCGCTGATGATGCGCACGTTCGCCTGGTGCGGGACCAGCCAGTCGACCGCCTCGAGGTCGACCCGGGCGTCGGCCAGCACCTCGCGCGCCGAGGAGTCGAGCACGTTCACTGCCAGCTTGAAGACCGCCTGCCCGTCCATGCGCAGGAAGGGATCGCCGTGCACCGCGCCCTGCGTGACACGCCCGGCGGTGCAGAGAATTCGCGACTGCGCACCGTCGGCGTGCAGGCGCGCGGCGAGGATGCCCGGCTCGTCGGCCGCCTCCAGCACCACGGCGCCGGCTCCGTCGCCGAACAGCACGCAAGTGGTGCGGTCGTTCCAGTCGAGGATGCGCGAGAAGATCTCCGCACCGATCACCAGAGCGCGCCGATACACCCCGGTGCGGATCATCGAGTCGGCGACCGCCAGCCCGTAGACGAAACCGCTGCAGACCGCCTGCACGTCGAAGGCGGCGGCGCCGCCGGCATCCAGTTCCGCCTGCACCAGACAGGCGGTGCTCGGAAAGATCAGGTCGGGCGTCGAGGTGGCCAGCACGATCAGGTCCAGCGCTTCCGGCTCGACCGCCGCCGACTCGAGCGCCGCTCGCGCCGCGCGCGTCGCCAGTGCCGTGGTCGTCACCGAGGCGTCGGCCAGATACCGTTGCCGGATGCCGGTGCGGGCGACGATCCACTCATCCGAGGTCTCGACGCCGTGCGCCGCCAGCCGCCGCGCCAGCTCGTCGTTGGTCACCGCGCGCTCCGGCAGCGCCGCGCCGGTGCCGATGATGCGTGACCAGAGGCGCGCCATCGACTTCAGGCCGCCGACGCCGACTGCCGCCGCTCGCGTTCGAGCTGCGCCAAGAACGGCTGCATCGCGGCGACCGTGCGCTCGAGCAGCCGATGCCTCGCCGCCTCGTAGCCCACACCGATGGCGTTCTCGAAGGCCAGCGCATCGGCGGCGCCGTGGCTCTTGATCACTATGCCGCGCAGGCCGAGCAGGCTGGCGCCGTTGTAGCGGCGATGGTCGAGCCGCCGGCGGAAACGCTTAAGGACCGGGTAGGCAAGCACCGCCGCGGCCTTGGCCAGCGGGCTGCGCGTGAACTCCTCTTTCACCATCGTGCCGAGCATCTGCGCCAGGCCCTCGGAGGTCTTCAATGCCACGTTGCCGACGAAGCCGTCGCTGACGATGACGTCGGTCGTGCCCCTGTAGATGTCGTCGCCCTCGACGTTGCCGTGGAAGTTTAGCGAACTGGCGCGCAACAGTTCGCCCGTCCGCTTGACGACATCGTTGCCCTTGATCACCTCTTCGCCGACATTGAGCAGGCCGACGCTCGGCCGCTCCTTCTCCTGCACCGCCGCCACCAGGGCGGCGCCGAGGATGGCGAATTCAAACAGGTGCTCGGCCGTGCAGTCGACGTTGGCGCCGAGGTCCAGCATCGTGGTCACGCCGCCCTTGATGTTCGGCAGGAAACCGGCGATCGCCGGCCTGTCGATGCCCTCGAGCGTCTTGAGCACGAAGCGGGAGATCGCCATCAGGGCGCCGGTGTTGCCGGCACTCACGCAGGCGTCGGCCTGCCCGTCCTTGACCAGATTGATCGCCAGCCGCATCGACGAGCTTCGCTTGCCGCGCAGGGCGATCGCCGGCGGATCGTCCATCGCCACCACCTCGTCGGCATGCACCAACTCGACCCGCGAGCGGACGTCGGCCGCCGCGGCGAGCAGCAGCTCGATCTCGGGGCGCCGGCCCACCAGCAGCAGGTGGCTGTCGGCATGGGCACGCAGAAAGGAGATGGCAGCGGCGACGGTCACCGGCGGGCCGTGGTCGCCGCCCATGGCGTCGATGGCGATGCGAACCGTCACCATTGGCCGCCGGCGGTCGAGGCTGCAGTGGTCGCGGCAGGCGACGCGACCGCGCCGCTCACTCGTCGTTCTTGCTTGCGACGACCTTCTTGCCGCGATAGAAGCCGTTGGGGCTCACGTGGTGGCGGCGATGGACCTCGCCGGTGCTCGGTTCGATCGCCAGCGGAGGGTTGGTGGCGAAATCGTGGGCGCGGCGCATGTTGCGCTTCGACGCCGACCGCTTGTTCTGTTGGACTGCCATGGCTGCCTCGCCGGTCGGAAAAATAGCCGCACATTGTAGCCGACTCGCCGCCCGCAGCGCGGTCAGCGGCGCGGCTTCTTCAGCTCGGCCAGCGCCTCGAAGGGGCGATGCGTCTCGGCGCCGTGCTCCGCAGTGACCGGCGGCGCAGCCGAGCAGCGGTCGTGCCTCGGCGAGATAGGCAGCGCGAGGATCGCCTGCTCCTCGACCAGCGCAGCGAGGTCGAAGCGGTGCGAGCCGAGCAGCGGCTCCTCGGGCGACTCGTCGATTGGCAGCCCGCCGAGTTCCTGTTCGTCCTTCACGAAGAAGAAGCGCGCCTGCTCGTCGACGGGAACCTCGACCGGGCGACCGCAGCGGTCGCAGCGGACCCGCACCTCGCCCTGCACCGCGAGGACGGCCGCCGGCCGACCCAGATCGTCGACCAGGCCGTTGAAGCGGTAACGAAGCGCGCCGTCCAGGTCGGCGAGCTGCGCCGCCAGCCTCGGCGCATCGCCCAGAGAGACTTCGCCCTGCACCGAAGCGCGCCGCCGCGACATCTCCCAGACGTCACAGAATCGCTCGTTCGCCATAACCGTCATGGAGCGCATCGCTAAACTGCCGCGCAACCAAAGTGCCGCCGCCCGACGAGATGCCACCGATCGTACTCGCATCGACCTCGCCCTACCGACGCGAACTGCTGCAGCGACTGCACCTGCCGTTCTCGGTGCAGGCGCCGCGGGTCGACGAACAGGCGCTGCGGGGCGAATCACCGGGCGCGACCGCGTGCCGGCTGGCGCTGGCCAAGGCACAGGCAGTGGCGCTGGACCATCCGGGCGCGATCGTCATCGGCTCGGACCAGGTCGCCGACGTCGACGGCGAGGCGCTGTCCAAGCCCGGCACGCACGAGGCGGCGCTGGCGCAGCTGACCCGGATGCAGGGCCGCGACGTCGTGTTTCACACGGCCCTGGCGGTCATCGGTCTGGACGGCGGGCAACAGGTCGACGACGTCCGCACGGCGGTTCGCTTCCGGCGCCTGCCGGTCGGGCAACTCGACGCCTATCTGCGCCTCGAGCAGCCGTACGACTGCGCCGGTGCGGCCAAGATCGAGTCGCTCGGCATCACGCTGCTCGAGTCGGTCCGCTCCGACGACCCGACTGCGCTGATCGGGCTGCCGCTGATCCGCCTGACCTCGATGCTCGCGGTGTGCGGGGTACGGCTGCCGGCGCCATGAGCAATCCGTCGGGCGCGCTGCTGCTGCTGCCGACCCTGCTCGGCGAATCGCCGCCGGAGCGCGTGCTGCCGGCGGAAACCCTGACCCTGGCACGCGCGACGACGGCGTTCCTGGCCGAGAATGCAAAGAGCGCGCGCGCCTTTCTCAAGCTGATCGCCCACCCGCAGCCGCTCGCCAGCCTTGCCGTGACCGAGATCGGCCACCACCCGGATCCGCGCCGCTTCGACGAATGGCTGCGGCCGGCCATCGAGGGCCGCGACGTCGCCTTGCTGTCCGAGGCCGGCTGTCCCGCCGTAGCCGATCCGGGCGCCGGCCTGGTCGCCCGCGCGCATCGGCTGGGCCTGCGCGTACGGCCCCTGGTCGGGCCGAGCAGCCTGCTGCTGGCCCTGATGTCGGCCGGAATGAGCGGCCAGCGGTTCCGCTTCGTCGGCTACCTTCCGCAGGACAGGCAGGCGCTCATCGCCGCCATTGCAGAGCTGGAGCGGGCCAGCCGCGGCGAAGAGACGCAGGTCTTCATCGAGACCCCCTATCGCAACCAGCGACTGTTGCAGGCGCTGCTCGACCATGCCCGCCAGGACACGCAACTCGCGGTCGCGGTCGACCTGACCACCGATGCCGAGCGCGTCCTGTCGCTGCCCATTGCCGGCTGGCAGGTTCTGCCGACCGCGCTGCGGCCCGTGATCGAGCGCCGACCGGCGGTCTTCGCCCTGATGGCCGCAGCCGTTCAGGGGCCCGTCCCTTCCGGAGGCGGCCGCACCCCTGCTTCGGGCCGCCAGTAGACGACCCCATCCTCCTCGACGACCTGCAGGCGCCGCAGCCCGCCTCGACCGGCGCAGGGGCCGCCGACGCAACGCCCGTCGGACGGCTCGTAGGCTGCGCCGTGGGTGGCGCAAAGCAGCGTCTCGCCTTCGTCGCCGAAGAACTGGCCGGCCACCCAGTCCAGTTCCATGGCGACGTGCGCGCAGCGGTTCAGATAGGCGACCGCCTGGCCCCGGAAGCGGACGGCGAAGGCGCCGACCACCTCGCCACCGGCGAGCACTTCGAAGCGCAGCCCGGCGCCCCGCTCCACCAGTTGTCCCGACGGACAGAGGGCGATCAGCGGCTCGGCACCAGCCACCGGTGAAACTGCTCCAGTGAATCGAACAGCGCCAGCGGCCGGCAGGCGGCGAGTTGCTCGCGGGGGTGCGCTCCCTGCGCCAGGCCGACCGCCGCCGAGTTCGCCGCCTCGGCCATCTGCAGGTCGTGCGTCGTGTCGCCCACCATGAGCATCCGCTGCGGCGCGACCATCAGCTCGTCGGCGAGCTCGAGCAGCATCGCCGGATGCGGCTTGGGGTGGGTCTGGTCGGCACATCGCGTGGCGACGAACTCCGCGCTCAGGCCGGCGCCGGCCAGCGCCCGCTGCAGGCCGCGCTGCGACTTTCCGGTGGCGATCGCCAGCAGTAGGCCCGCCTCGCGCAGGTCGGCGATCAGCTCGCGCGCCCCCGGAAACAGGACAAGGTCGGCCTCGCGGGCGAGGTAGTGAACCCGATACCGCTCCGAGTACTCGGGGATCCTCTCGGGCGGCAGCGTCGGCACCGCCCGGGCCAGCGCCTCGTGCAGCCCCAGCCCGATCACATGGCTCGCCGTGGCGTCGTCCGGCACAGGCAGGCCGAGGTCGGCGGCGGCGTCCTGGATCGCGCGGACGATCGCCGCCGTCGAATCGCTCAGCGTGCCGTCCCAGTCGAACACTACGACGTCGAACCGGTCAAGCACGGCCGAGGCCCCGCAGGAAATCACTGCACTCGCGGTCGAGCGCACTTTCGATCGCCATCGGCACCCCGCTCACCGGATGGACAAAGCGGGTGGCGCAGGCGTGCAGGAACATGCGGCGCAGCGGCACGCCGAACTCGCCGCGGGCGACCCGGCGGTTCAGCTCGAAGTCGCCGTACTTGCCGTCGCCGACGATCGGAAACCCGACGTGCCCCAAGTGCACGCGGATCTGGTGCGTCCGGCCGGTCTTCAGCTCCGCCTCGAGCAGCGAGAACGGCCCGTAGCGGTGGCGCAGGTTGAACACCGTATGTGCGGCCAGGCCCTCGTCCTCGTCGACCGAGACGCGCCGCTCCCCGCCAGCCGTCGTGCGCTTGGCCAGCGGCAGGCGCACGTGCTGCCGGTCGTTGACCCAGTCGCCTGCCACCAGCGCGAGGTAGTGCTTGTCCACCTGCCCCTCGCGCAACTGCTCGTGCAGTCCGAGCAGCGCCCGTCGTGTCTTGGCGAGCAGCAGGATGCCCGACGTTTCTCGGTCCAGCCGGTGCGCCAGTTCGAGGAAAGGCTGGTTCGGCCGCGCCGCGCGCACCATCTCGATCAGCCCGTGTGCGATCCCGCTGCCGCCGTGCGCGGCCAGGCCCGCCGGCTTGTCCACCGCAATCAGGTGCTCGTCCTCGAACAGGACCGGAGGCATCTGCGCCCGCACCGGCGGCGGCGGCGCGGCAGCCAGGCGCAGCGGCGGCACCCGGATCCGGTCGCCCTCGACCAGCCGCCGGTCGACCGAGGCGCGCGCCTTGTTCACGCGCACCTGGCCGCTGCGCACGATCCGGTAGACGTGACTCTGCGGCACGCCCTTCGCCAGGCGCAGCAGAAAATTGTCGAGCCGCTGCCCGGCACCGTCCGGACCGACGGTCAGGTAGCTGACCCGGTCGGCAGCAAGCCGGCTCGCCGCTCGGCGCTCCTTGGCCGTCTCGTCCATGGTGCCGTTATACTTGCGAGCGCAGGAGTTAGGCGGCGCTCTTGAAGTAGCGGATGAGTTGCCCGCTACTGGCAAGCCGCGGCGATTCGCTGTCTGTCGCGGCGGTGTCGTCCCGACCCTGCAAGAAGCGCCGATTGTAGCGATCGCCGCCCGCAGGCCCGAGGCCCTGCGCGGCTCGCCGCGGCGCCGGGGCGCGGCAGCGCGTGACGGCGAAAGCCGCCCGCGCCAAGCGAGGAAGACAGTCGATGGCTCTGTTGGAGAGCCCGGCCGTCCGGGTTGCAAAACAAATCGAGCCGCGCCGCCTCCGGGTGTGGCCGGCTCGGCTGGATCGGATTCGTCGCAGCACGCCGGCAGCGCCGGCGTCGGGTCACGCAGGCAAAGGTCGTTTCGTGTTCAGGCTCCCCCAGATGTCCGCCCGCTTCTCCGCGCCGCCACCGCGCGCGCAGGCGCACGGACTCAGCGCCGAGGCAGATCCGCCTCGCCGCGGGCGCCCCGCACGTCTCGTCTAGCCCCCGACCGGCGGCGTCCTCGGTCCGGCACTACCGCGCCAGCCTGGCGCATGGAGTGTTGTGATGAAGAGGATGCTGTTCAATGCCACCCACCCCGAGGAGCTGAGGGTGGCAATCGTCGACGGCCAGCGGCTGGTCGACATCGACATCGAGGCCGCCGGCCGCGAGCAGCGCAAGTCGAACATCTACAAGGGTGTCATCACCCGCGTCGAGCCCAGCCTGGAGGCCTGCTTCGTCGACTACGGCGAGGAACGGCACGGCTTCCTGCCCTTCAAGGAGATCTCGCGCAGCTACTTCCGGCCGGGAGTGGACGTCGCCCGCGCCAGGATCAACGAGGCGGTGCGCGAGGGCGACGAGCTGGTCGTCCAGGTCGAGAAGGAGGAGCGCGGCAACAAAGGCGCCGCGCTGACCACCTTCGTTTCGCTCGCCGGCCGCTATCTGGTGCTGATGCCGAACAACCCGCGCGGCGGCGGCGTGTCGCGCCGGATCGAGGGCGAGGACCGGCAGGAACTGCGCGAGGCGATGGACCAGCTCGAACTGCCGGCCGGCATGAGCGTCATCGCCCGCACGGCGGGCATCGGCCGCAACGTCGAAGAACTGCAGTGGGACCTCAACTACCTGCTGAAGCTGTGGCACGCGGTCGCTGAAGCCGCGGCGCCCGTATATCGCAGCGAAGCCGGTGAATCGACCGCCGAGCCGACGACCGAGGGCAGGAAGAACAAGCGGCTGAATCCGGCGCCGTTCCTGATCTTCGAGGAATCGAGCCTGGTCATCCGCGCCATCCGCGACTATTTCCACCCGTCGATCGGCGAGATCCTGGTCGACACCGACGAGATCGCCGAGCAGGCGCAGCAGTTCATGGCGCACGTGATGCCGGACATGGTCGGCCGGGTCAAGCGCTACCGGGACGACGTCCCGCTGTTCTCGCGCTTCCAGATCGAGCACCAGATCGAGACGGCGCACTCGCGCATCGTGCAGCTGCCCTCCGGCGGCTCGATCGTCATCGACCACACCGAGGCGCTGGTGTCGATCGACGTGAACTCGGCGCGGGCCACCAAGGGCTCCGACATCGAGGAGACCGCGCTGCGCACCAACCTCGAGGCGGCCGACGAGGCGGCCCGCCAGTTGCGGCTGCGCGACCTCGGCGGCCTGATCGTGATCGACTTCATCGACATGGAGGAGTCGAAGAACCAGCGCGCGGTGGAGAACAAGCTCAAGGAGGCGCTGCACTACGACCGCGCCCGCGTGCAGATGGGCAAGATCTCGCGCTTCGGGCTGATGGAGCTGTCGCGCCAGCGTTTGCGCCCGGCGTTGTCGGAGGGCAGCCACATCACCTGCCCGCGCTGCAATGGCGTCGGCGTCATCCGCGACACCGAGAGCTCGGCGCTGCACATCCTGCGCATCATCCAGGAGGAGGCGATGAAGGAGAACACCGCCGCCATCCATGCGCAGGTGCCGGTCGATGCCGCCACCTACCTGCTCAACGAGAAGCGGGCCGACATCGCCAAGCTCGAGGCGCGCCTGCGGGTGTCGATCGTGCTGATCCCGAACAAGTACCTCGAGACGCCGCACTACAAGGTCGAGCGCCTGCGCCACGACGACGAGCGTCTCGACCTGGCCAAGGCCAGCTACGAGCGCGCCGAGTCGCCCGCGGTCGACACGCCGTATGCCGCAGCCGCCGCGGCGGAGAAGGCCAAGCCCAGGCAGGAGGCCGTAGTGCGCGGCATCGTCCACGAGACGCCGGCGCCGGTGGTTGCGCCCCCGCCTGCCGCCGCGGCGCCGGCCCCTGCACCGGTCGCTGCCGCCGCCCCGTCGCCGCGGCCCTCGTTCCTCGGCCGGCTGTGGAGCCTCGTCACCGGCCGCGCCGAGCCGGAGCAGATCGTCGTTGCACCGGCGCCCGCGCCTGCTGCCGCCGAGGCGAGGCCGCCGCGGCCCGAAAGGCCGGAGCGCGGCGCCGATCGCGGGCGTGATCGCCGCGGTGGGCGCGGTGGACGCAGCGACAGGGGCGAGCGCGGCGAGCGTCGCGAGCGCGAGGGCGCCGAAGGACGAGGCGAAGGCAAGCCGGCGCGCGCACCGCAGGACGCGCCGCGCCAGCAGGGCGCCGAGGCGGTAGCGGCTGGCGCTGAACGCCGTGAGCGCGCTGAACGCCGCGAGCGCCCGGCCCGCCCGCCGCGCGAGAAGCCGGCGGAACCGGGCGCCGTAGCGCCGATCGAAGCCGCAGCATCCGCGGCGACCACCCCTGCCCAGGTGTCTGCACTGATTGCCGAGTCACCGGCCGCCGGCGCGGAGGATGCCGCCGCAGTCGAGGAGCGCCGTCGCCGCCGGGGACGTCGGCGTCGAGGCGGTCGTGGCGGCCGCGGCGAAGCCGAGGGGCGCGAGGCGACCGCGGGTGAAGGCGAGGCAGTCGCGCCTGTCGACGAATCGGTGCCCGCGCAGGGTGAACTGGAAGTCAGCGCCCCGCCGGAGCAGCAGGCAGTGGCCGAGCCGGCAGCCGTGACGGAGCCGCCG
>JBHJND010000601.1:0-3046 GCA_048497655.1 Caballeronia novacaledonica | reverse complement strand
TCCGGCGCCGACCTCGCCAACCTGGTCAACGAGGCGGCGCTGTTCGCCGCCCGCCGCAGCGGCCGGGTGGTCGAGATGCAGGACTTCGAGAAGGCCAAGGACAAGATCATGATGGGCGCCGAGCGCAAATCGATGGTCATGTCCGAGGAGGAGCGGCGCAACACCGCCTACCACGAGTCCGGCCACGCGGTCGTCGCCAAGCTGCTGCCGAAGAGCGACCCGGTGCACAAGGTGACGATCATCCCGCGCGGCCGCGCGCTGGGCGTCACCATGCAGTTGCCCGAGCAGGACCGCTACGCCTACGACCGCGACTACCTGCTGAACCGGATCGCGGTGCTCTTCGGCGGTCGCATCGCCGAAGAGATCTTCATGAACCAGATGACCACCGGCGCCAGCAACGACTTCGAGCGCGCCACGCACATGGCGCGCGACATGGTCACCCGCTACGGCATGAGCGACGTGCTCGGGCCGATGGTCTACGCGGAGAACGAAGGCGAGGTGTTCCTCGGCCGCTCGATCACCAAGACGGTCAACATGTCGGAGGAGACCATGCGCAAGGTCGACGCCGAGATTCGCCGCATCATCGACGAGCAGTACGCGCTGGCGCGCCGCCTGATCGAGGAGCACCGCGACCAGGTCGAGGTCATGGCGAAGGCGCTGCTCGACTGGGAGACCATCGACGCCGACCAGATCGACGACATCGTCAACGGCCGTCCGCCGCGGCCGCCGAAGTCCAGCGGCTCGACGCCGCCTGCCGGCGGCAAGCCGACCGCAGGCGGGATCGAGGGCGCGGCGCAACCGGCCTGAGCGGCCGCAGGCGGCAAGCGATCCGCGGGGCCGGTCTGCCGGCCCCGCGCCTTTTCCGGCGATGCAATCGTCTCCTGTCCCAGGCAAGCCGGTGACGGCGCTGCTGCGCCAGCACCGGCCGCTGCTGATGGGCATCGTCAACGTCACGCCGGACTCGTTCCACGACGGCGGGAAGTTCGCCGCCACGAGCGATGCCGTTGCGCAGGCGCGGCGGCTGATCGAGGAGGGCGCCGACCTGCTCGACCTCGGCGGCGAGTCGACCCGCCCGGGCGCGGCGCCCGTGACGGCGGAAGAGGAGCTTCGACGCGTGCTGCCGGTGCTGGAGGCCGTGCAGGCCCTCGGCGTGCCGCTGTCGGTGGACACCCGGCAGCCGGCGGTGATGCGCGCGGTGCTCGCTGCCGGCGCGGCGATGATCAACGACGTCAACGCGCTGCGCGCGCCGGGCGCGCTCGAGGCGGTCGGCGAAACCGACGCATCCGTCTGCCTGATGCACATGCAGGGCGAACCGCGGACAATGCAGCAGGCGCCGCGCTACGCCGACGTCGTCGGCGAAGTGACCGCTTTTCTGGTGGCGCGGATCGACGTCTGTGTGGCTGCCGGCATCGACCGCGGCCGGATCGTCGTCGATCCCGGCTTCGGCTTCGGCAAGCGGCTGGAGGACAACCTGGCGCTGGCGCGGGCGCTGCCGGAGCTGTCGAAGCTGGCGCCGGTGCTGGTCGGTTTCTCGCGCAAGTCGATGATCGGCGCGATGACCAGCCGCGCGGCCACGGACGATCGGCTGGCCGGTAGTGTCGCCGCGGCGCTGTGGGCGGCGCGGCAAGGCGCGGCGATCCTGGCGTGCACGACGTGGCGGCGACCCGCGACGCACTGGCGGTTTGGCGACAACTGGAGGGAGAGCGGCAATGAGCAGGCGGTTCTTCGGCACCGACGGCATCCGCGGCACGGTCGGCGAGGCGCCGATCACGCCCGAGTTCGTGCTGCGGCTCGGCCACGCGGCGGGCCGCGTGCTGGCGCGCGAGGCGGCCGGCTCTAGGCCGACGGTGCTGATCGGCAAGGACACGCGGGTTTCCGGCTACATGCTGGAAGCGGCGCTGGAGGCGGGCTTCGCCAGCGCCGGCGTCGACACCGTGCTGAGCGGGCCGCTGCCCACCCCGGCGGTGGCCTACCTGACGCGCGCGCAGCGCCTGTCGGCCGGCGTCGTCATCAGCGCCTCGCACAATCCGTATCAGGACAACGGCATCAAGTTCTTTTCGGCGCTCGGCAAGAAGCTGCCCGACGAGGTCGAGACCCGGATCGAGGCCGAACTCGACAAGCCGCTCGTCTGCGTCGACTCGCGTCGCCTCGGCAAGGCGCGGCGCCTGGAGGACGCGGCCGGCCGCTACATCGAGTTCTGCAAGAGCACCTTTCCCAACTCGCTCGACCTGCGCGGCATGAAGCTGGTGGTCGACTGCGCGCACGGCGCCGCCTACCACGTCGCGCCGGCGGTGTTCCACGAGCTGGGCGCCGAGGTGACCGCCATCGGCGACGAGCCGAACGGCTTCAACATCAACGACGGCGTCGGTGCGGTCCATCCGCAGGCCCTGGTGCAGGCGGTGCGCGAGCGCGGCGCCGAGCTCGGCATCGCGGTCGACGGCGATGCCGACCGGCTGGTGCTGGTCGACGGCGAAGGCCGGCAGTACAACGGCGACCAACTGCTGTATGTGATCGTGCGCGACCGCATGCGAGATGGCCCGGTGGCCGGCACGGTTGGCACGCTGATGACCAACTTCGCGCTCGAGCGGCGCCTGACCGAGCTGAACGTGCCGTTCGCCCGCGCCAAGGTGGGCGACCGCTATGTGCTGGAGATGCTCGAGGAGCGCGGCTGGAGCCTCGGCGGCGAGGGTTCGGGCCACCTGCTGTGCCTCGACCGGCACACCACCGGCGACGGCATCGTGAGCAGCCTGCAGGTGCTGGCGGCGATGCGCCGGGCCGGCAGGAGCCTGGCGCAGCTCACCGAGGACCTGCCGCTGATGCCGCAGTCGCTGGTCAACGTGCGGCTGGCGGCGGGCTTCGACTGGAAGACGCACGAGCCGCTGCGCTCCATGCTCGACCAGGTGCAGCGGGAGCTGGACGGCCAGGGGCGGGTGCTGATCCGCCCCTCCGGCACCGAGCCGCTGCTGCGGGTGATGGTCGAGGCGGGCAGCGAGGCGTCGGCGCAAGCGCTGGCGCGCCGGCTGGCCGACTGCGTGCCGGCGGCGTA
>JBHJND010000600.1:0-6700 GCA_048497655.1 Caballeronia novacaledonica | reverse complement strand
CACCACCGCGAAGGCGATCACCGAGCCCAGCTCCAGGCCGATCACCGTGACCAGCGGGATCAGGATGTTCTTCAGCAGGTGCACGCCGATCACGCGCCGGCGCGGCAGGCCCTTGGCGCGGGCGAACTTGATGTAGTCGAGCAGGCTCTGCTCGCGCACCTGGGCGCGCGTGAGCCGGATGATCAGCGACAGCTTGAACAGCGCCAGGTTCATGGCCGGCAGCAGCGCGTACCTCAGGCCCTCCCAGTGCAGGATCGACAGCTTGACGCCGAGGATCTCGACCGTCGGCCCGCGGCCGGTCGACGGCAGCCAGCCCAGCTGCACGGCGAACACCAGGATCAGCAGCAGTCCGACCCAGAAGGTGGGCAGCGAGAAGCCGAGGATCGAACCGGCCATGACCGTCTTCGACAGCCACGAGTCCGGCTTCAACCCGGCGTACATGCCCAGCGGCACGCCGAGGGCCACCGCGATCACCATCGCCAGGAAGGCCAGCTCCATCGTCGCCGGCATGCGCTCGAGGATGACCTCCATCGCCGGCCGGCCGAAGACGAAGCTGGTGCCCAGTTCGCCGGTGACCGCGCCCTTGAGGAACACCCAGTACTGCTCGACTATCGGCTTGTCCAGGCCGAGTGCGGCCGCCGCCCGCGCCCGCTCGACCTCATCGGCCACCGGGTTGACCAGGATGTCGACCGGGTTGCCGATCACGTACAGCCCGAAGAAGACCAGCAGCGACGTGATGAACAGCACCAGCGCGGTCTGCAGCAGGCGGCGGAGGATGAAGACGGTCATCGAGCTGCGCGGCGGATGTACGCGAGCCTTCGGCTCGCACGTGCATCCGCCGCGGGGAAACTGGAGCGCGCCGCTTGAGGCGGCTCGGCGCGGCGCGCTGGGCAAGAGCCACGAGCGAGCCCGCCGCGCGGGCCCGCAACGCCGCTGCTGCGGCTGATCACGCCAGCGACCCGAGGCGGGCTTCGATCACTTGCCCGGCCGCACCTCGAACGCATAGGTGTACTGATCGGCGCGGCCGGTGAACTGCAGGCCCTTGCGCAGCGCCCAGCTGGACACCTCGTAGTGCACCGGGACGATCGCCTGCAGCTCGCCGAGCGCCTTGTCGCTGGCGGCGGCGAGCATCAGGTTGCGCTTGGTGTCGTCGATGTTGGTCATCGCCGACAGGATCAACGTGTCGACCCCGGCATCCGAGAAGCGGCCGCGGTTGGCCTGGCCCATGCCGGTCTGCGCGTTAAAGCTACCGATCAGCGCGCGCAGCGGCGAGCTGGTCTCGCCGGTCTCCGCACCCCAGCCGGCCAGGAAGAAGCTGAACTCCAGCTTGCCGGCGCGCGAGAAGAACACGTTGCTCGGCATCGCTTCCAGCTTGGTGTCGATGCCGGCGCGCGTGAGCATGCCGGCGATCGCCTGCGCCGCCTTCTCGTCGTTGATATAGCGGTTGTTCGGCGAGTGCAGCGTCACGGCGAACCCGTTGGGATAGCCCGCCTCGGCCAGCAGCCTGCGCGCCGCCTCGAGGTCCTGCTTCGGCGGCGGCAGCTTCTTGCTGGTGCCGGGGAAGAAGTCGGGCAGCAGCTGGCCGGCCGGCTGCGCCTGGTTCTCCATGATCCGGCTGACGATGGCGTTGCGGTCCAGCGCCAGCGACACGGCCTTGCGCACCCGCACGTCCTTGAACGGGTTCCTGTCGAGCGGCTTGCCGTCCTTGCCGGCGACGAACGGCGTCACCGCGCGGTCGCTGTCCATGTGCAGGTAGATCAGCCGGTTGCTGACCGCCGACGACACCGTGACCCGCGCGTCCTTCTCCAGCCGTGCGATGTCGGCGGTGGGCACCGCCTCGATCATCTGCACGTCGCCGGCCAGCAGGGCCGCCACGCGCGCCGGGGCGTTGGTGATCATCCGCATGCGCACCGTCTTCCAGTGCGGCTTGGCGCCCCAGTAGGCGTCGTTGCGCTCGAGCACCACGCGGTCGCCGGCCGCGTACTCCTTGAACCGGAACGGCCCGGTGCCGATCATGGCCTTGCCCGAGTTGAACTCCTCGGTCTTCACCGTCGGGGCGAGCCTGGCCGGCACGATGCGCACCGCCACCATGTCGTTCGGCAGCAGCGGATGCGGCCGCTCGGTGACGATGCGGACCGTGTGCTTGTCGGGCGCGCTGATCTCCTTGATCGGCCGCGTGTAGGTGGCGAACGACGCCGGGCTGTTGGGCACCGTCGGCACGCGCTTGATGCTGGCGACCACGTCCTCGGCAGTGAACTCGGTGCCGTCGTGCCACTTGACGCCCTTGCGCAGCTTGAACTCCCAGGTGGTGTCGTTGGCCGTCGTCTTCCACGACTCGGCCAGCTGCGGCTTGAGCACCTCCTTGGCGTCCTTGCTCACCAGCTTCTCGAACACGTGGTCGGCGACGTTGTTGTTCGGCGTCAGGTTGTGGAAGTGCGGGTCGAGCGAGGTGACCGGCGTCGACAGCCCGATCACCAGCTCCTGCGCGGAAGCGCCGGCGGCGGCGGCGGCGAGCGCGAACACCGCCGCGCGCGCGATACGGAACAGCATGGAACCTCCTCCTGGCTTGTCGGCTGCGGCGGCAAGCATAGTTGAGAAGCACCGGCGGTGCGGCCGGCGGCGGCGCCTAACGCAGGCGGTCACCCGCCACCAGCGTCAGCACGCCGAGGACGACGAACAGCAGCGCGGCAATCCAGCGCATCCACTTCATGTTGATCCGCTGCGCCAGCACTTCGCCGAGCCACACTGCCGGGGCATTGGCGATCAGCATGCCGAGCGTGGTGCCCATCACCACCGCCGCCAGCGAGTCGAAGCGCGCCGCCAGCGCCACCGTCGCCAGCTGCGTCTTGTCGCCCATCTCGACCAGGAAGAAGGCGACGAGCGTGGTCAGGAAGGCGCTGCGGCCGCTGTACTCGCGGTCGCCGTCGAGCGTGTCGGGCTTCAGCGCCCACAAGCCGAAGACGAAGAACGACAGCGCGACGATCCACTTCAGCGTCACCGGCGAGACCAGCGTCGCCAGCCAGGCGCCGACCCAGCCGGCGAGGAAGTGGTTGGCCAGCGTGGCGAGGAAGATGCCGGCGATGATCGGCCACGGGCGCTTCAGTTTCGCCGCCAGCACGAACGACAGCAGCTGCGTCTTGTCGCCCATCTCTGCGAGCGCCACCAGCGCGGTGGAGACGGCGAGCGCTTCCATGGCGACTAGATCTCGATCTGCGAGCCGAGCTCGATCACGCGGTTGGCCGGGATGCGGAAGAAGTCCTTGGCGCTGGCGGCGTTGCGCGTCATCCAGGCGAACAGGTGCTCGCGCCAGATCGCCATGCCCGGCAGCCTGGTCGGGATCACCGTGTCGCGGCCGAGCACGAAGGTCGTCTCCATCATCTCGAATGGCAGCCCGGCGCGCCCGCACAGCTCAAGCGCACGCGGGATGTCGGGCTGCTGCATGAAGCCGTAGCGCAGCAGCACCCGGTAGAAGTTCCTGCCGAGGTCCTTGATGTCGGCGCTGTCGGCGTCGGCGACGTAGGGCACGTCCTCGACCTTCACCGTCAGGAACACCACCCGTTCGTGCAGGACCTTGTTGTGCTTCAGGTTGTGCAGCAGCGCGCCGGGGGCGATGTCGCGGTCGCCGGTGAGGAAAACCGCCGTGCCCTGCACGCGCGGGATGTCGTCGGTCATCAGCTCGATGAAGGCATCGCGGCCGATGGCGTTCTCCTTCTTGCGCGCGATCACCAGCTGCCGTCCGCGGCGCCAGGTCGTCAGCACCGCGAACAGCGCCAGCGCGATCAGCAGCGGCAGCCAGCCGCCGGCGAAGAACTTCAGCGTGTTGGCGGCGAAGAAGGTCATGTCGATCGCCAGCATCACGGCGACGATCACCGCTGCCAGCGGCCGCGGCCAGCGCCACAGCAGCACCATCACCGCGCCGACCAGCACCGTGTCGACCATCATCGCGCCGGTCACCGCCATGCCGTAGGCAGCCGCCAGCCCAGACGAGGAGCGGAATTCCAGCACCAGGAACACCACGCCGGCGAGCAGCAGCCAGTTCACCGTCGAGATGTAGATCTGCCCGCCCTCGCGCGCCGAGGTGTGCGTGATGCGCATGCGCGGCAGCAGGCCGAGCTGGATCGCCTGCCGGGTGAGCGAGAACGCACCCGAGATCACCGCCTGCGAGGCGATCACGGTGGCGCAGGTGGCCAGCGCCACCAGCGGCACCAGGAACCACTCCGGCGCCATCATGTAAAAGGGGTTCTCGACCGCCTCCGGCCGGCGCAGCAGCAAGGCGCCCTGGCCGAAGTAGTTGGCGAGCAGCGCCGGCCAGACCACCGAGACCCAGGCGACGCGGATCGGCCCGCGGCCGAAGTGCCCCATGTCGGCGTACAGCGCCTCGGTGCCGGTCACTGCGAGCACCACCGCGCCGAGCGCGATGAACGAGATCAGCGGGTGGTCGGCGAAGAAATGGTAGGCATAACCGGGGTGCACTGCCGCCAGCACGGCGGGTGTCTCGGCAATGCTGGCGGCGCCGAGCACGGCCAGCGTGCCAAACCACAGCGCGGTCAGCGGCCCGAAGAAGACTCCGACCCGGCCGGTGCCGAAGGCCTGGATCACGAACAGGCCGATCAGCACCGTCAGCGACACCGGTACGACGAACGGGTGCAGTTGCGGCGCGACGACCTCCAGGCCCTCGACCGCCGACAGCACCGAGATCGCCGGCGTGATGACCGCGTCGCCGTAGAACAGCGTCGCGCCGAACACGCCGAGGACGCCGAGCACGTAGCGAAGCCGCTTGTTGTCGCGGGTTAGCCGCACCACCAGCGCCAGCAGGGCGAGGATGCCGCCCTCGCCGTGGTTGTCGGCCCGCATGATCAGCGCCACGTATTTCGCCGTGACGACCACCGCCAGCGTCCAGAAGATCAGCGACAGCGCGCCGAGGACATTGGCCTCGGTCAGCGCCATCCCGTGCGCCGAGCCGAAGACCTCCTTCAGCGCGTACAGCGGGCTGGTGCCGATGTCGCCGAACACGACGCCGATGGCGCCGAGCACGAGCAGCGGGAAGGGAGATCGGTTTGCCTGCGGGTGGCTGTCTGCAGCTGCCGTCGACATCGTCGTGATGACCGCCCGTAGGCCGGCCAGCGCCGGAAGACGGCGCGACTGTACGCCCTCGGCAGGCGCTACGCTTGCGCTGCAGCATCAGTTCAGGACACTGCGTCGCATCCGTCCGACACGATGACCGAGCCAGAATCGGAACGCGCTTTCCCGCCTGCCGCCCCGGCGACCCCGCTGGCGCTCGTCTTCGGCGCCAGCGGCTACATCGGCACCAACCTGGTGCCGCGGCTGGTGCGCGAAGGCTGGCGGGTACGCGCCGCCGCGCGCAATCCGAAGGTCTTGCAGGCGCGTTGCGACGATCCGACGTGGCGCTCGGTCGACCTGCTAGCCGCCGATGCCCTGCAGCCGGACACGCTGACCGGGGCGCTGGCCGGCGTCGACATCGCCTACTACCTGGTTCACTCGATGGCCGCCGGCCGCGACTTCGGCAGGCTCGACCTGGAGGCGGCGGGCAACTTCGCCCGCGCCGCCGGCGCCGCCGGCGTGAAGCGCATCGTCTACCTCGGCGGACTGGTGCCGAAGGGTGCCGACTCCGAACACCTGGTCTCGCGCAAGCAGACCGGCGACCGGCTGCGCGACGGCGCGGTGCCTGTGACCGAGATCCGCGCCGGCATCATCGTCGGGCCGGGCTCGGCGGCCTACGAGGTGATGCGCGACCTCGTCTACCACCTGCCGGTGATGGTGACGCCGCGCTGGGTGCGGTCGAAGTCGAGCCCGATCGCGCTGGCCAACCTGCTCGAGTACCTGGTGCGGGTGGCAAACCAGCCGCAGGCCGAAGGCGGCGTCTTCGATCCCGGCGGGCCCGAGTACATGAGCTACGCGGAGATGATGCGCGCCTTCGGCGAGGTGATTGGCAGGCGGCCGCGACTCATCCCGGTGCCGGTGCTCACGCCGCAGCTGTCGAGCTACTGGCTGGCGCTGGTCACCACCGTGCCGGCCAGCATCGCGCGGGCGCTGATCGGCGGGCTGAAGCACGACATCCCGGCCGACGACGCACCGCTGCGCACGCTGGTACCG
The DNA here is from genome assembly GCA_048497655.1 of Caballeronia novacaledonica. Classification (GTDB taxonomy): domain Bacteria; phylum Pseudomonadota; class Gammaproteobacteria; order Burkholderiales; family Burkholderiaceae_F; genus JADJWR01. The sequence continues at coordinate 586 of JBHJND010000600.1, read as the reverse complement.
CAGCGGTTGCTGACGTTCAAGGAAGCGGTCGCCGCCGCACTGGCAGCCGAGAGGACGCACACGGTCGCCGCGCGCTGGACCGAGGGCGCGCTGATGTTCCGCGGCGGTCGGCACGACTATGCCTATTACGCCAAGCGCACCGCCGGCAGCGCGGTAGCGCGCGCCACGCCGGCGGCGATCTGGGACATCGTCACCCGGCTGGGCGGCGAGGTCGGCTACTACTACGCCGCGCCGCTGTGGAAGATCCGCGCCTGGATCGACTGGCTGGCTGGCGGGCCGGGGCTCACCAAGGGCCGGCGCCACCCGAGCGAGCTGCGCATCGGCGACACCATCGACTACTGGACGGTGATGGCGCTCGAGCCGGAACGCCGCCTGACGCTCGACTTCGGCATGCGCGCGCCCGGCGCCGGCGTGATCGAGTTCGAGATCGAGCCGCTCGAGGCCGGGCGCACGCGGGTGACCGTCACCGCCTACTGGCACCCGCAGGGCATCTGGGGCCTGCTGTACTGGTACGCGCTGGTGCCCGCGCACCTCTTCATCTTCAAGGGCATGACGCGGGCGATCGCGCAGCAGGCGGAGGCGGTGC
>JBHJND010000599.1:0-3436 GCA_048497655.1 Caballeronia novacaledonica | reverse complement strand
GGCGGCGTGCTGATCGCGCTGGTGCTCGGCGACCAGCGCGCCATCGCCGAGGCCGACTGGATCCTGTTCAACCGCACCGGCATCTCGCACCTGGTCAGCATCTCCGGCCTGCACATCACGATGATCTCCGGGCTGGTGGCGCTCGTCGTCGGCGGGCTGTGGCGACGAACGCCGCGCACGCTGGCGGTCGCGCCGGCGCAGACCGCGGCGGCGGTGGCTGCCGTGCTGGCGGCGCTTGCCTACTGCCTGCTCGCCGGCTGGGGCGTGCCGGCGCGGCGAACCTTCTTCATGCTGGCGACCGTGGCTGTGGCAGCCTGGCTGCGCCTGGGCACCCGGCCGCTGACCACCCTGGGGCTGGCGGCAGCGGTCGTCTGCCTGCTGGACCCGTGGGCGGTCATCGTGCCGGGCTTCTGGTTGTCGTTCGGTGCCGTGGCGGCGATCATGGTCACCGTCGGCGGACGGCCGGCTGCGCGCGAGCCGGGCTGGCGGTCAAGGCTGCGCGAGGCGGCCCGGGTGCAGCTGGCGGTGACCCTGGCGCTGCTGCCGCTCACGGCCGTCCTGTTCCAGCAGGTCTCGCTGGTGTCGATCGCCGCCAACGTCATGGCCATTCCGCTGGTGAGCCTGGTGGTCACGCCGCTGGCGCTCGTCGCCGGGCTGCTCGTGGTGCTGCCCGCCCCGCTGGACTGGCTGGCGGCGCCCTGCCTTGCGCTGGCGCACGGCCTGCTGGTGGCGCTGCACGCGTTCCTGACCGTGCTGGCGGCGCCGTCGTGGGCCAGCCTGGCGCTGTCGGCGCCGCCGGGCTGGGCGCTGGCCTTGGCGCTGGCCGGCGTGGCCTGGCTGCTGGCGCCGCCCGGCTGGCCGCTGCGCTGGGCCGGCGCCACCTGGCTGCTGCCGATGCTGCTCTGGCCGGCGGCACGGCCCGCCGAGGGCGAGATGTGGGTGACCGCGCTGGACGTAGGCCAGGGCATGGCGGTGCTGATCGAATCGAAGTCGCACGCGCTGCTGTACGACACCGGTCCGCGCTTCTCGGGCTCGGCCGATGCCGGTGGCCGCATCGTGCTGCCATACCTGCGCTGGCGCGGCATCGAGGCGCTCGACCTGCTGGTGGTCTCGCATCTCGACAGCGACCACTCGGGCGGCGCGAGGTCGATCCTGCGCGGCGTGCCGGTGGCGGCCGTGCTCAGTTCGGTCGATGCGTCGCATCCGGCACTGCTCGGCGCCGACGCCGTTCAGCGCTGCGAGGCCGGGCAGCATCTCGATCTCGGGCCGCTGCGCGTCGAGGTTCTTCGCCCGCCGGCGGCCGAATACGCGCAGCCGCGGCTGGCGACCAACGCCGCCAGCTGCGTGCTGCGCATCGGCCTCGGCCGCCACCGGCTGCTGCTCACCGGCGACCTGCCGGCGCGCGGCGAGGCCGAACTCGCGGCGCGCGAGGCGGACCTGAGGGTCGACTGGCTTTCGATGCCGCATCACGGCAGCCGCAGTTCGTCCAGCGCGGCGCTACTCGATGCCGCCACGCCGACCTGGGCCAGCGCCCAGGCCGGCTATCGCAACCGGTTTGGCCATCCCGACGTGCAGGTGCTCGCCCGCTACATGGCACGGGGCGTGCATGTAGTGCGTAGCGATGAGTCCGGGATGGCACAGTGGCGGTTTGCAGGCGACGGCGCGGTCGAAGTGCACCGCTGGCGTGCGTCGGCGCACCGTTACTGGAACAATCGGCCCGGCCTTGGTGCGCCCGGCGAGGAGGCCTTCGGCGATGCCGAGCCGGCGGTCGATCCGGGCGGCATGCTGGCGGAGCCGGCCAGCCCGTTCTGAGGCGCGCAGGGCGGCCGCTAGACTGGCCGCCACCATCGACCGAGCGCTTGTTGCCGCCTCATGACTGCCGCCTTTGACGAGATGCACGCGCCCGGCGGGGCGGCGCGGCCGAACTACCGCGGCTACGAATCGTGGCTCGGCGAGCAGAGCCCCGAGAAGATGGCCAACAAGCGCGCCGAGGCCGACCTGGTCTTCCGGCGGGTCGGCATCACCTTCGCTGTGTACGGCGAGGCGGCGGGCACCGAGCGGCTGATCCCGTTCGACGTCATCCCGCGCATCATCCCGGCCGGCGAATGGCAGCAGCTCGAAGCCGGCCTGCGCCAGCGGGTGCGCGCCCTGAACATGTTCCTGCACGACGTCTACCACGGTCAGGACATCATCCGCGCCGGCCGGGTGCCGGCCGATCAGGTGTTCCGCAACTCGCAGTACCGGCCCGAGATGCATGGCATCGACGTGGCCAGCGGCATCTACGCGCACATCGCCGGTATAGACATCGTCCGCGCCGGCGCCGGCGAGTACTACGTGCTGGAGGACAACCTGCGCGTGCCCAGCGGCGTGTCGTACATGCTGGAGAACCGCAAGATGATGATGCGGCTCTTCCCCGACCTGTTCGTTCGCAACAAGGTGGCGCCGGTGGCGCACTACCCCGACGTACTGCTGGAGAACCTGCGCTCGGTGGCGCCGCAGGGCACCACGGATCCGGTGGTGGTGGTGCTGACGCCGGGGATGTACAACTCCGCGTACTTCGAGCACGCCTTCCTCGCCCAGCAGATGGGTGTCGAGCTGGTCGAGGGCCAGGACCTGTTCGTGCAGGACGACGCGGTGTTCATGCGCACCACCCGCGGCCCGCAGCGGGTCGACGTGATCTACCGGCGGGTCGACGACGACTTCCTCGACCCGCTGGTCTTCCGCCCGGATTCGACGCTGGGCGTGCCGGGGCTGCTCGCCGCCTACCGCGCCGGCCGGGTGACGCTGGCCAACGCGATCGGCACCGGCATCGCCGACGACAAGTCGATCTACCCGTACGTGCCGGAGATGATCGACTTCTACCTCGGCGAGAAGCCGCTGCTGGCCAACGTGCCGACCTTCAAGTGCCGCAACCGCGACGAGATGGAAGCGGCGCTGGCGAAGCTGCCCGAACTGGTGGTCAAGGAGGTGCACAACGCCGGCGGCTACGGCATGCTGGTCGGGCCGGCGGCGACCAAGGCCGAGATCGACGAGTTCCGCGCCAAGATCCGCAAAGACCCGGCCAACTTCATCGCCCAGCCGACGCTGGCGCTGTCGACCTGCCCGACCTACGTCGAGTCCGGCATCGCGCCGCGCCACATCGACCTGCGGCCGTACGTGCTGTCGGGCAAGCAGATCTCGATCGTCCCCGGCGGGCTGACCCGCGTGGCGCTGCGCGAAGGTTCGCTGGTGGTCAATTCGTCGCAGGGCGGCGGGACGAAGGACACCTGGGTGCTGGAGGGCTAGATGCTCAGCCGCACGGCAGATCATCTGTTCTGGATGGCGCGTTACATCGAGCGCGCGGAGAACACCGCCCGCATGCTCGACGTCAACATGTCGACCTCGCTGCTGCCGCAGTCGGTGCAGACGTCGGAGCGCGCCTGGCGCGGGATGCTCA
>JBHJND010000598.1:0-2060 GCA_048497655.1 Caballeronia novacaledonica | reverse complement strand
GGCGACGCGTTGACGATCATCGACTCCATCATCTGCGTCGCCGTGATCGCCAGTTTGTTGGCCGCACGGGCCATCTTGATCATCCGCTTCTGCAGCGCCGGCACCGCCGCGTTGCCGACCTCGACCGCCAGGTCGCCGCGGGCGACCATGATGCCGTCGGCCGCATCGAGGATCTCCTTGAGGGCCGGAATGGCCTCGGCCCGCTCGATCTTGGCGATGATCAGCGGGCGGATGCCGTGTTTCTCGCCCGCGATGGTGGCCAGGCGGCGCGCCATCTCGACGTCGGTTCGGCTCCTGACGAACGACACCGCGACGTAGTCGGCGCCGCACTCCATCGCCGTCTCGATGTCCCGCACGTCCTTGGCGGTGAGCGCCGGCGCCGACAGGCCGCCGCCCTGCCGGTTGATGCCCTTGTTGTTCGACAACTCGCCGCCGATGCGCACCTTGGTGACGATCTCGGCGCCGGCCACCTGCTCGACGTCGAGCACCAGCATGCCGTCGTTGAGCAGCAGCACGTCGCCGGGGCGGACGTCCTTCGGCAGGTCCTTGTAGTCGAGCCCGGCTCGCTCGGCGTTGCCCAGATCGCAGCTGGCGTCCAGCACGAAGCGGGCGCCCGGCTTCAGTTCGACCCTGCCGCCCTCGAACCTGCCGACGCGGATCTTCGGTCCCTGAAGGTCGGCCATGATCGCGACCTCGCGGCCACAGGCGGCCGCAGCCTCGCGGACGAGCCTCGCCCGTGCCAGGTGATCCTCGGGCCGCCCGTGCGAGAAGTTGAAGCGGACCACGTCGACGCCGGCGGCCAGCATTCGCTGCAGCACGCCCGCGTCGCTGGAGGCGGGACCGAGCGTGGCGACGATCTTGGTGCTGCGTTGCATCTGCCTGTCCTCGTACTTTCTCGTCGCGCCGAAGCCCGCCGTCAGGGTGACCGCGGCCCGCGCGCGGGAAGGATGCCGCGCAGCGCGATCACCTGCAGCGCTGCCGGTGCGCGGCGGCAGCCCGGCTCAACCGCCGGCGCGCTGCTGCAGCACCTCGATGGCCGGCAGCGTCTTGCCCTCGAGGAACTCGAGGAAGGCGCCGCCGCCGGTCGAGATGTAGCTGACCCGTTCGCCGATGTTGTACTTGGCGATCGCCGCCAGCGTGTCGCCGCCGCCGGCGATCGAGAAGGCGCCGCGCGCGGTCGCCTCGGCGATGGCCAGCGCCATCTGGTGCGTGCCATTGGCGAAGGCGTCGAACTCGAACACGCCGATCGGGCCGTTCCAGATGATCGTGCCCGCGGAATTGATCACGCGCGCCAGCTCCAGCGCCGTCTGCGGGCCGACGTCGAGGATCATCTCGTCGTCGCGCACGTCATCGCCGCGGCGCACGGTCGCCGGCGCGTCGGCCTTGAACTCCTTCGCCACCACGACGTCCTTCGGCAGCGGCAGCGTGCCGCCCTTGGCCGCCAGCGTCTGCAGCACCTTGCGGCACTCCGGCACCAGGTCGGGCTCGGCCAGCGACTTGCCGATCTTCATGCCCTCGGCGAGCAGGAAGGTGTTGGCGATGCCGCCGCCGACCACCAGCAGGTCGACCTTCTGCGCCAGGTTGTCCAGGATGGTCAGCTTGGTCGAAACCTTGGAGCCGGCGACGATCGCCAGCAGCGGCCGCTTCGGTTCCAGCAGCGCCCTGCCAAGCGCGTCGATCTCGGCCGCCAGCAGCGGCCCGGCACAGGCAACCGGCGCGTACCTGGCGATGCCGTGCGTGGTGGCCTCGGCGCGGTGCGCAGTGCCGAACGCATCGTTGACGTAGACGTCGCAGAGCTTCGCCATCTTGCGCGCCAGCTCGTCGCTGTTCTTCTTCTCGCCCTTGTTGACGCGGCAGTTCTCCAGCAGCACCACCTGGCCCGGCGCGACCTCGACGCCGTCGACCCAGTCGGCACGCAGCTGCACCTCGCGCCCGAGCAGTTCGCCAAGGCGCCTGGCCACCGGCGCCAGCGAGTCCGCCGGCTTGAACTGGCCCTCGGTCGGCCTGCCGAGGTGGGAGGTCACCATCACGGCCGCGCCAGCCTCCAGCGCTATCCGGAT
>JBHJND010000597.1:0-4373 GCA_048497655.1 Caballeronia novacaledonica | reverse complement strand
GCATCGACGGCAACGTCTCCGTCAAGCGCCTGCTCGGCCAGGTGGACCGCGAGTTGCGCCGGCTTTACGACCTCGGTGAAGAAGCCTACGCCGCCGCGCCGCCGGTCGAGCTGCTGAACAACCTGCTGTTCTACGTCGGCCGGGCCACGGCCGGCGGCCCGCGCTTCGAAGGCGTACGCGCATCGTTCCGCCTCGAGGAACTGCTGCCCGCGACGGCCCAGGCCGGCGCCGGGGAAGAAACGCTCTCGGCGCCGAGCGTGCGGCTCATGAAGACCGTCGCCGCGGCGATCCGCGAGGACCTGACGCGCGTCAAGGACGTGCTGGACATCTTCGTGCGCCGGGGCGCCACCCAGGTCGACGACCTGGTGCCGCAGCTCGACATGCTGCGCAAGATCGCCGACACGCTGGGCGTGCTCGGCCTCGGCGCGCTGCGCGACCGGGTGCAGGGCGAGATCGAGACGCTGGCGGGCATCGTCGAGCGGCGCGTGCCGCCCGGGGACGCCGCGCTGCTGTCGATCGCCGCGGCGCTGATCGAGGTGGAGGACAGCCTCGACGGCCAGCTCGTGAAGCTGATCCTGCCGGAGGCCGAACGGGCGCCCGCCGACGACGGCGAGCCGACCGACGAGGAGTTCCGGCAGGTGCAGGACGCCGTCCTGCGCGAGTGCACGGTCAACATGGCGCGCATCAAGGAGGCCATCACCCAGGCCCTGGGCGCGCCTGCGGAGGCGCAGGGCCTCGACCAGGTCCCGCAGCTGGTGCGCGGCATCACCGCCGGCCTGCTGATGCTCGGCAAGCAGCGCGCCGTCGAGGTGATGGAGCAGCTCGGGCGCGCGCTCGGCAGCATCGTGCGGCCTGATGCGGACACGCTTGCCGCGGCGCGCCTCGAGAAGCTCGCCGACGCGATCGTGTCCGTCGAGTACTACATGGAAATGCTGCAGGCCGGGCGCCCTGAGCCGTGGCGCATGCTCGACCATGCCGAGGAATGCCTCGCGTCGCTCGAACCGACCACGGCGGGCAAGATCGTCGCCCTGCGCCCGCGCGTCGAGCCCGCCGCGCCCGCGATCGAGGCTCCGCCGGCCGCAGCCGCGGTGCCGTCCGCGCCGGTTGCCGCGCCGCCGCCGGCCGCTGCCGCTCCGCCCGTCCAGCCCGTGGCGCCCGCCGCCGAGGCGACGCTGCTCGACCCGGAGTTCGTGCAGCTGTTCGTCGAGGAGGCGCGCGAGAACATCGCGCGGCTGCAGGGACTCTTCCCGCAGTGGGAGCAGAACCCGCTCGATACCGACGCGCTGCGCGAAGTGCGCCGTGTGTTCCACACGCTCAAGGGCAGCGGCCGCATGGTCGGCGCGCGCCGGGTCAGCGAGTTCTCGTGGAGCATCGAAAGCCTGCTCAACCGCGTCATCAGCCAGACGCTCGCCCGTTCGCCCGACATCGTGGAGGTCGTGCGCGAGGCCGTCATCGTGCTGCCGGCACTGGTGGACGAGCTGGAGCAGGGCGGTGCGCCCGCGCTCGAGATCGCTGCGCTCACGGCGCGCGCGGATGCGTTGTCCGGTCGTGAAGCCCCCGCTGCACCGGCTGCAGCCGCTCCGCCGGCCGCGCCTGTTGCGCCGGCAGTGCCGCCCATCGCGCCGACGGAACCCGAGCTGCCGCCGGCCGCCGAGGCGCCCTCCGAAGTCGCGGTGGTTGAAGGCCCGATGGAGCCTGCGCCGGGGATGGACCCGGTGCTCCAGGAGATCTTCCGCAAGGAAACCGCTGGTCACGTGGCGGTGGTGCGCAGCTTCATCGAGCGCTGCGGCCAGGCCGTCTCACCCTACACGGTCACCGAAGCGCTCTACCGCGCGTGCCACACCCTGAGCGGGATCGCGAAGACCGCAGGCGCGCGCCAGGGCATCAAGGTGGCCGAGCCGATGGAGCACTACGTCCGCAAGCTCTACGACAACGGCCACGGCTTGCCCGAAGAAGGGTTGGCCCTGCTGCGCGACACGGTGCGCAGCCTCGAGCACGTCGTCGAGTACGTCGAAGAGGACACCGGCTTCTTCCCCGACCACGGCCGCCTGATCGCGGGCTGGCACGCGCTCGAGCGCGCGCTCGACGCCGAACTCGCGCAACTGACCGAGGCCGCCGAACGGACGGTGGCAACGCTGTGGCCCGGCGCGGACGAAGAAACGCAGGCCGCGGTTACGGCGGAGCCGAGCGTGGCGCCGGCCGAAGACCTCACCGAGCCGTCGCTCCCGGTGATGGCGGAGCGCGTGGAAGTGCCGGCCGAACCCGATCACGACTACACGTCGCCGCACGAGGTGCTCGCGCCGCTGCCCCCTGGTGTCGAGCTGCCGGTGGCGGAAGTGCCGGTCGTCGAGGTTCCGCTCGCGGCCGAGCCGACGTTCGAAGCGGAGCCGATGCCGGTCGAGGAGCTGCCCGCGCTCGAGACAGCACCGGAGCCGGAGTTCGACGCCGACATCGCCGCGATCTTCAGCGAAGAAGCCAGCGAACTGCTCGAGCAATCCGACGCGGCGCTGCTGCGCTGGAGCCGCGACCGCGCGGACCGCAGCCAGGTCACCGAACTCAAGCGGCTGTTGCACACGCTGAAGGGTGGCGCGCGCATGGCCGGCATCCGTGCGATGGGCGACCTGAGCCACGAGATGGAATCGTTCCTCGCCGCGCTCGAGGGCGGCACCGTTGCGTCCGACCAGGACGCGATCGCCGTGCTGCAGGCGTCGCTCGACGAATTGCACCGTATGCGCGACACGGTCGGTGCCGGGCAGCGCATCGCAGCCGCCACCGCCCTCATCGGGCGCGTGCGGTCCGTTGCAGCGGCGTCGCGTGCGCCGGTCGTCGAGCCGACGCCGTCCGCGGAAGAGGTCGCGCTGCCGCCGGAGACGGCTGCCGAACCGGTGGTCGAGGCGGCCGTCGAACCGGCGCCGCCCGCAGAGGAGGCCATTGCGGGGGCCGAGGCGGAAGCCGCCTGGGAGCCGCCGGTCGCTGCAGAACCCGTTCCGTCCGCATGGCCGGCGGAGTTGCAGGCTGAGGTGGCATCTGCCGAGGCGCCGCTTGCGGTCCCCGCCGAGGCGCCAGTGCTGCCCGGCCGCGAGCCGGCGGCGCCTGCCGAGCGCCACGAGCTGGCGCGCGTCGCGGCCGATCTGCTCGACGAGCTGCTCAACAACGCGGGCGAGGTGAGCATCTTCCGCGCGCGCGTCGAGCAGCAGATGACCTCGATCGAGTTCAACCTCGCCGAGCTCGGCCGCACGGTGACGCGCCTGCGCGAGCAGCTGCGCAAGCTCGAGATCGAGACGGAGGCGCAGATCCTCCACAAGCACCAGGACGAGGTGCAGGGCCGTACCGATTTCGATCCGCTCGAACTCGACCGCTACTCGACGATCCAGCAGCTGTCGCGCGCGCTCGCCGAGTCGGTGAGCGACGTGGCGAGCATCGAAGGGCTGCTCGGCAACCTCAATCGCGAGACGCAGAACCTGCTGCAGCAGCAGGGCCGCGTCGTGGCCGACCTGCAGAACGGGCTGATGCGCACGCGCATGGTGCCGTTCCAGCGGCACGCGCAGCGCCTCACGCGCCTCGTCCGCCAGGCGGCGCAGGAGGCGGGCAAGCAGGCCGAGCTCGTGGTCGAAGGCGCGAGCGGCGAACTCGACCGCCAGGTGCTCGAGCGCATGCTGCCGCCGTTCGAGCACATGCTGCGCAATGCCGTGGTGCACGGCATCGAGGCGCCGGAGCTGCGCCGCGAGCGCGGCAAGCCAGAGGCCGGCACGATCACGGTGCGGCTGCAGCGCGAGGGGGCCGAGGTCGTGATCGTCGTCGAGGACGACGGCGGCGGCCTGAACGTCACGGCGATCCGCGCCAAGGCGCGCCAGATGGGCCTGCTGCGCCCCGACCAGGACATCACCGACGAGGAGGCGCTGCAGCTCATCCTCGAGCCCGGCTTCAGCACGGCCGACCGGCTCACGCAACAGGCGGGCCGCGGCGTCGGCATGGACGTGGTCGCGACCGAGGTGAAGAAGCTCGGCGGCGGCCTGTACATCGAATCGACGCCGGGCAAGGGCGCGCGCTTCACGATCCGACTGCCATTCACGCTCGCGATCACCCAGGCGCTCATCGTGCGCGTGCACGACGAGTTCTACGCGCTGCCAGTGGCCACCGTCGAGGGCGTCGCGCGGCTCACCCGGGCCGAGCTCGAGCGCCACCTCGCCGAGGAGCATCCGACGTTCGAGTACGGCGGCCAGGCCTACCGCTTCCAGCACCTCGGCAACTTCCTCGGCAGCGGCCCGTCGGTGCTGCCCGAGACCGACGTCGCGCTGCCGGTGATCCTGGTGCGTGCCGGCGAGCACTCCACCGCGCTCGTCACCGACGAACTGGCCGGCAGCCGCGAAATC
>JBHJND010000596.1:0-5746 GCA_048497655.1 Caballeronia novacaledonica | reverse complement strand
CGGTAGCAGCCCTCGCACCAGCCGCTGGCGGGTTCGATTCGGCACACCGAGACGCACGGTGAGGGCACGGCCGTGCTTGCGACGGCGGGGGGCTGGCTGTACTGGCTGAACATCGACGGCGGGGCGGGGTTTGGCGCAGGGGCGGATTCTCGCACCGTTGCAGCCTTACGAACTTCTTAGCAAGGCGTTAGCCAACATTTACGAGCGGGCCAGCGCGCCGGTTCCTACCATGCCTGCCATCGGGGGACGCCATCCACGGCGACCGGACGGAAGTCAGGAAAGACCGCAAACCATTCGAGGAAACGCAGATGACACAAGCACGTATGGATCTCTACGCATCGATTCACAAGGCCTTGCGCAGCTTCATGGCCGACACGCTCGGCGCCGTCGGCCGCATGGACGCCGACGACGCCGAGGAGCGCGGCGCCACGCTGGCGCAGCTGCGCTCGCTGCTCGATCTGCTCGAGCACCACGCGGACATCGAGGACGCGTTCATCCACACGGCGATGCAGTCGCGCCGGCCGGGCTCGGCGCACGAGTCCGCCGCCGAGCACCTGCGGCAGCGGTCGCTGCTTCGCGAACTGCGCCGGCTGGCCGACGAGGTCGAAAGCGGCCGCCGGCCGCGCGCCGAGGCGGCGCTCGAGCTGTACCGGCACCTGTCGTTGCTGGTTGCCGAGAACCTGGCGCACATGCACGACGAAGAGACGGCCAACAACGCCGTGCTGTGGGCCGAGTTCTCCGACCAGGAACTGGCGGCGATCCACGACCGGATCATCGCCTCGATCGACGCGCGGGAAATGGTCCAGGTGATCCGCTGGATGGCGCCGAGCCTGACGCCCTACGAGCGCAGCACGCTGTTCGGTGGGCTGCAGGCGAAGGCGCCGGCGGAGGTCTTCCAGCGCCTGCTCGAGGCGGCGCGGCCGCATCTGGCGCCGCGCGACTGGAACAAGCTGATCTTCGGCATCGCGGCCGCGCCGCTCGCCACCTGAACGGAGGTCACCATGGGCAAGACAGCATCCCTCGTGCTGGCCGGCGCGCTGGCGGCACTGACGATCACCGGCGTGGCGGCCGCCGACTCGGCGCGGCGCGACGGCGCGCAGCAGAACATGATCGAGCGCGGCCGCTACCTGATGAAGATCGCCGGCTGCAACGACTGCCACACCGCCGGCTACGCGCAAAGCGGTGGCAACGTGCCGGAGGCGCAGTGGCTGACCGGCGACGCGCTCGGCTGGAGCGGACCGTGGGGCACCACCTACCCGGCCAACCTGCGCCTGGTGGTCGGCGGCATGTCGGAGGAGGATTGGATCCGGCGCGCCCGCACGGCGCAGTACCGGCCGCCGATGCCGTGGTTCGCCCTGCGCGACATGAGCGAGACCGACCTGCGCGCCGCCTACCGCTTCATCCGCAGCCTCGGGACGGCCGGCAGCCCGGTGCCGGCCTATGTGCCGCCCGGCGACAAGGTGGCCGGGCCGGTGGTGATGTTCCCGGCGCCGCCGAAGTGAGCGTCGCTGCGGGACCTGCGCCGCAGAACTCGCGCGGCGGTGTGATCAGGCCGGCGCCGCCTCCTCCAGCTGCATCGGCGCATCGGCCTCGAAGCGGAAGCGGCCGCGGCCAGTCTTGACGATGCGCAGCCTGGGACAGCGCTCCTGCAGGCGCCGCGCGAGCAGGATCAACCGCGCCTCCAGGTTGTCGCTGATGTCGGGCAGGTGCAGCGACGGGTCGAGGCGAAGCTCGCGGTTGGTGAACTCGGTGCGGCGGCCGGCGCTGAACTCGCGCGCGAGCTTCCACAGGATGGCGCCGGCTACACCCTTGATCAGGTACTCGTCGTCGATGAACACGCTGTCGTTGACCGCGTAGTGACGCAGGCGCACCGGCGCACCGACCGGCGGCGCGCTCGCCGGCGCCTGCTCCGACGCGACATTGTCGTGCGACTCGGCGGCCAGCCGCAGCAGCGCGATGCTGGCGCCGAGCTGCGCGCCGAGCGCCACCAGCAGGTCCTCGTGCTCGAAGGAGAAACGCCGGTCCTCGGCGCTCTCCGCGTACAGCACGCCGACCACCTGGTCGGCGACGACGATCGGCACTGCCAGCTGGCTGCGCGGCGCCGGCAGACCGGGCAACGGGATCTCGCTCTCCAGCTGCTCGGCCAGGCCGGAGGCGCGAATCTCCTCGCGGATCGCGCGGCCGTAGGCGTACTCGGCGGTGAAATGCGAGATGCGGATCGGCGTTCGGTGGGCCGCGGCCACGCCGATCACGCCGTTGCCGAGCGGGATCTCGGAGCCGAGGCCGGAGGCGTCATAGCCGCGGCTGGCGACCATGAACAGCCGCGGCGGGCGCTGGCGGCCGGCGTCGAGCAGCAGCAGCATCGAGTGGGTGATGCCGAGTTCGCTTTCCAGCGCGGCCAGCGTGTCGTCGAGCAGCGCGGCGAGATCGGTGTGCGCGGCGATGCGGCTGGCCAGCGGCCGCAGCAGGGTGAGCGGGCTGCAGCCCGGCTCCGGCGGAGGCGCGCTCGGCCCCGGCACCGGCTCGATGTCCAGCAGCCGATAGATGTCGGCGCCGCGCAGCCTGAACACGCCGGCCATTCCCGTGTGCGAGGCGATGCCGGCCAGTCGTGCCCGCATCGACTCGAACAGCGGCCCCGATTCCTCGGTGCGCAGGTAGCGCAGCCGCAGGCGCCAGCAGCGGCCGGTGTGCGCGTCGACCACCAGCGCGGTGGCGTAGGGGTGCTCGAGGACGTTCTCGCGCGTCTTGTTGAAGAACTGGAAGCTCAGCGCGACGTGGTTGGCGTCGACGAAGTGCACCTGCGAGACATAGGTGACGTTCGGCGTGCCGTCGAGGCTGCAACTGGCCAGCAGCGAGGGGATCTCGCCTTCGAAGCAGGCGCGCAGCGCGGCCAGCGGCGGGCTCATCCGCCGATCCGTTCGCCGGCGCGCGGGCCGGGCGTCTGCGCGAACACGGCGGTCGGCGCGAAGCGCAGCGCCAGCAGGTCGGCGGGGTCGTAGCCGAACATCGCCCGCAGCGCCGCCTCGCCGTAGCCGAGCGCGACCAGGTGCTCGATGATCGCGTCGCAGTGCATGCGCGCGCGCACCTGCTGGGTGGGCGTGGCCGCCGCCAGGGCGCCACGCTCGCCCTTGATCTGCACCGTGCGGTGGGTGGCGGGCAGCGAGAACACCACCGCCAGCGGGCTGCCGTCGGCGACGTCCGCGACGACCCTTGCCGAGCGGCGGCTGTCGATCAGCACCGTCACCCGGCGCCGGTCGCCGCTGACCAGGCAGCCGAGTGCCTTGCCGACCGCCGGCTGCAGCTGCGCATCGCGCGTGGCGATCGACATCGAAGTGACGCCGGCGATGAACTCGGCAGTCGCCGCATCGAGCTGCAGGCCGGGCGGCAGGTCGACGTTGGTCATCGCATTGGCCTTCGCACGGTACAGGCGGGCGATTCTACGAGCGAGCCTCGCCGCCGCAAGCTCGTGCCGGACGCGGTCGTGGCGGGCGCCGTGCGCCGTTGCAGGCCCCTGCGCGTCGGCGCCGGTCGATGACACCGCTATGCTGCGCCCGGCTATGACTCCGGCCAGACTGCCCCTCGATGGGCGCGCCTACGGCCTGCTGCTCGCCTGCACGATGCTCTGGGGCCTGCAGCAGGTGGCGATCAAGGTCGCGCTGCCCTCGGTGTCGCCGCTGGCGCAGTCGGCCGTCCGCTCGGCGCTGGCCACCGTGCTGCTGCTCGGCTGGGCGCAGTGGCGCGGCATCCGGCTGTTCGGCCGCGACGGCACGCTGGCCGCCGGCATCGCCGCCGGCGTGCTGTTCGCCGGCGAGTTCTGCTTCATCTACAGCGGGCTGGCGCACACCTCGGCGTCGCGGATGGTGGTGTTCGTCTACCTCGCGCCGGTGCTGACCGCGCTCGGCCTGGCGATCGCCGTCCCGGGCGAGCGGCTGGCGCCGCTGCAGTGGGCCGGCGTGCTGCTGGCCTTCGCCGGGCTGGTGGCGGCGTTTGCCGACGGCCTCGGCGCCGGCGATCGCGGCACGCTTCTCGGCGAGGCCTTCGGCGTGGTCGCCGCCGTGCTGTGGGCGACAACCACGGTGCTGGTGCGCGGCTCGTCGCTGGCGCGCGTGCCGGCGGAGAAGACGCTGTTCTACCAGCTGGCGGTCTCGGCGCTGCTGCTGCCGCTGGCGGCGTGGGTCGTCGGCGAGCCCGGCATCGTCCGCCTCGACCCGCTGGCCGTCGGCAGCCTGCTGTTCCAGGGCGTGGCGGTCGCCTTCGCCAGCTACCTGGCCTGGTTCTGGCTGCTGACGCGCTACTACGCCGGCCGGCTGGCGGTGTTCTCGTTTCTCGCGCCGCTGTTCGGCGTCGTCTTCGGCGTGTGGCTGCTCGGCGAGCGGCTCAGCCCCACCTTCGCCGTCGCCGCGCTGATGGTCGGCGCCGGCATCGGGATGGTCAACTTCCGCCGCTGAGCGGGTTGAACCGAACGCCGGGCGCAGCGGTCAGTGCCATCGATGAGAAGACGCGACCTGCTGACGGGCCTGCCGGCGATCGCCGGCGCTGCGATGCTGCCGGCCTCGGCGCAGCCGGCGCCGCTGCGGCGGGCGATTCCGAAGTCCGGCGAACAGATCGGCGCGGTCGGTCTGGGAACCTGGCTCACCTTCGACGTCGGCGACGAGGTGGTCGAGCGCACGCGCCGTCTGCAGGTGCTGCAGGCGTTCTTCGCCGCCGGCGGCGGAGTGATCGACTCCTCGCCGATGTACGGCCGCGCCGAGCGCGTCCTCGGCGATCTGCTGCCGCAGGTCGATCATGCCGGCAGGCTGTTCGCCGCGACCAAGGTGTGGACGGCGTTCGGTCGCGTCGGGCCTGCCCAGATGGCCGAGTCTCTGCGGCTGTGGGGCAAGGGCGCCGACGGCCGCGTGGCCGGCCGCGAGCCGCGCCGCTTCGACCTGGTGCAGGTGCACAACCTGCTCGCCTGGCCGGAGCACCTGACGACGCTGCGCGCCTGGAAGGAACAGGGCCGCTGCCGCTACATCGGCGTGACCACTTCGCACGGCAACAAGCACGACGAGATGCAGCGGGTGCTGAGGAACGAGCCGATCGACTTCATGCAGATCACGCTCAACCTGGCCGACCGCTCGGCCCTGCCGCTGATCGAGCTGGCCGCCTCGCGCGGCGTGGCGGTGATCGTCAACCGGCCTTTCGACGGCGGGTTGCTGTTCAACCGGGTCGGCCGGCGGCCGCTGCCCGAGGCGGCGCGCGAGGCCGGCTGCGCCAGCTGGGCGCAGGCCTTCCTCAAATGGATCCTCGCCCACCCGGCGGTGACCTGCGCGATCCCCGCCACCACCAACCCGGCGCACGCCACCGAGAACATGGGCGCGGCGCTCGGCCCCGTGCCCGACGCGGCGCAGCAGCGGCGGATCGCGGCGGCATTCGACGCGTCGTGAGCGCCCTTTCCTGGCCGGTGTCCGCCGCGCGGCGGCCGTCGGCTGGCGCCCTGCCGAGATGGATCAAGCAGTGAAGCCGGCCATCGGCTAGCCTGCGGGCAGGGTGCATGCGAGTCGAGCGGCCGATGAGACACCTGCCCAACGCGATTACGGTGCTGCGCGCGGCGCTGATCCCGCTGCTGGCGTGGCTGCTGGTGCAGGGCGACTACGCCACCGCGTTGCTGCTGTTCGTCGCCTCGGGCCTGAGCGACCTCGCCGACGGATGGATCGCACGGCGCTTCGACCTGCGCACGCGCTTCGGTGCCATCGCCGACCCGCTCGCC
>JBHJND010000595.1:0-1840 GCA_048497655.1 Caballeronia novacaledonica | reverse complement strand
AGTCGGAGGCCGAGGCGCGGCGCGCCGTGGCCGCGACTCGCTACCCGCCGGCCGGGGTGCGCGGGGTTTCCGTTTCGCAGCGGCACAACCGGTACGGCACGGTCCCCGACTACCTGAAGTCGGTCAACGACCACGTGGCCGTGCTGGTGCAGATCGAGAGCGCGGCTGGCCTGGCCGCAGTGGATGGCATTGCCGCGGTCGATGGCGTGGACGGCATCTTTGTCGGGCCGTCCGACCTGGCGGCGGCGATGGGGCACCTGGGCAACGCCGCCCATCCCGAGGTGCAGCAGGCCATCCGCCGGATCTTCGAACGCGCACGCTCCGCCGGCAAGGCGAGCGGGATCCTTGCGCCGGTCGAGGCCGACGCGCGCCGCTACATCGAGTGGGGTGCCGACTTCGTCGCCGTCGGCAGCGACCTCGGCCTGTTTCGCGCCGCGACCCAGGCCCTGCGCGACAGGTTCGCGCCGTCGGCCTGAGCGCCGCGGGAATCGCCGGCCAATCACACGGCGGATCAGTGCACCGCGCTGCTGCCCCTCGCGACGGTGGCCTTGCGGCCTGCCGCGCGCTTCTTCGCGGCGCTGCGCTCGGGGCGCTTCAGCGACACGCCGAGCTTGCTGCGCAGTAGCTCGACCATTGCGCGCTGTTCCTCGGTCGGCTTGAATTCCTTCAGCCGCGGATCGGCCATCAGGCGCTCGACGAGTGCCAGCAGGCGCTCCCGGTCCGACCGCGAGGCAAGCAGCTGCGGCAGCGCCGCCAGTGCCTGTTCGGGCGCATTGCGGACGATGACCTCCTGGGTGCCGCGCAGTCGGTGCCATTCGGCCGGCTCGATGTCGGGCAGCAGCTCGGCGTAGTCGGCCCGCATTTCACTTCTGAGCTGCAGGCGGTGCAGCGGCAGCGGTTCGCCGTGGCGCGCCAGCAGGTAGCCGAGACGCGCGAGCGCCTCGGCATAGCCGCCGGTGTCTATCGATGCCAGCGCCTTCGTCACCAGTTCCCTGCCGGCAGCTTCGCGCGCCTTGCGCGCCTCGGCGTCGGCGCGCAGGTCCTCCTGCATCGTTAAGGCGAACATCGAGCCGAAGGTCTGGAAGAACATTGCCTCGCTGGCCGCGTCGCGCACGGCGCGATAGCAGTCGAGCGATGCGCTGATCAGTTCGGACACGGCCTGTTCCGACTGGCGCGGCACGGAACCGGCATCGAGCGCGGCGCGTTGCTCGCGCACCATCTCCGCCACGGGGCCGAGCCACGCGAGCCACGGATTGAGGTCGGACAGCATCCAGCGCTCGGCGCGCAGCGGATGCAGTTCGCGCGAGACCTTCGCCGTCGCCTCGTTCGACATCGCCTTCACCCAGGGGCGGGCAAACAGTTCGTACGCGGCCTGGTTGAAGTCCGATACCTTCTCGACGGCCTCGAACGCGTGCTCGTCCTTGCGCCTGAAGCGATTCAGCTGCGCGACGATGTCCTCTAGCCGGCGCTCGCGGAACTCGACCTCGTAGCCGGGCTTGCCGCCCTTGCCGGTCGTCTCCCGGATCGCCATGCCGTAGAGTCCAGGTGGCAGCGCCTCGATCGACTTGAGCACCGAGACGATTTGCGCATGTTCCTTCTTCGCAACCGAGCCCGACACGAAGATGCCGAGGTGGCCGGCGTTCTCGTGCAGCAGTCCGACGATGACCTGGCCGCGCGCCTTGATCTCGTCGGTCGAGCCGTAGACATCGGCGACCCAGTTGAACGCCTGCTGCGGCGGCGTGATGTTGTCGCCCATCGAGGCGAAGAGCACGATCGGTGACCGGATCTCGCGCAGGTCGAACACCTTGCCGGCGCCAGCCGACGTGCCGCCGGTCCACAG
>JBHJND010000594.1:0-9490 GCA_048497655.1 Caballeronia novacaledonica | reverse complement strand
GCGGCGCGCCGCGCCGGCGTTGCCCTCGGCCTGGCGTTCGAGCGCGGCGACCACTTCGTCCGCCGCTGGCCGTCGGCGATGCTGGCGCTGCTGCTCATCGCTGCCGCGTGCGGCACCCTGCTGGTCCGCGCCTGATGCCCCTGCCGTTCGATCGCGCCGACCACATGACCACCAGTGCATCATCGCGAAGCTGCTGCCAAAGGACACCGACATGAAGACGCGAATCGCCGCCGCCTGCATCGCTGCCGCGCTGGCCGGTTGCACGGTCGGCCCGGACTACGTGCGCCCGACGGTGGACACGCCTCCGGCCTGGCGCATCGACTATCCGAAGGCGGCGGAAGTCGCCAACCTGAGGTGGTGGGAGCAGTTCGGCGACCCGGTGCTGAACGAACTGGTCGAGGCCGCGCTGCGCGACAACCGCGACCTGCGCGTCGCGGCGGCCCGCGTCGACCAGTTCATCGGCGCCCTCACCGCCACCGGCTCGCAGTTCTATCCGCAGATCGGCTACGGCGCCGACGCCAGCCGCGCGCGCGCCAGCGCCGTCGGCCAGCCGCCGCTGCCGCCGGGCGCCAACCCGTACTTCTCGCTGTACAACGTCACCCTGGGCGCGCAGTGGCAGGTCGACCTGTTCGGCCGCGTTCGCCGCCAGACCGAGGCGGCGCAGGCGCAGGTCTATGCCAGCGAGCAGGGCCGGCGCGGCGTCGTGCTCACGCTGGTGTCGAGCGTGGCCGCCAGCTACATCGTGCTGCGCTCGCTCGACCGGCAGCTCGAGATCGCCCAGGCCACGGCGCGCAATTTCAACGCCACGCTGCGCATCTTCGAGCTGCGCTTCAAGGCCGGCATCGTCGCCAAGACCGAGGTGACGCAGGTCCGCTCGCAGGCGCAGCAGGCG
This sequence comes from Caballeronia novacaledonica, assembly GCA_048497655.1. Classification (GTDB taxonomy): domain Bacteria; phylum Pseudomonadota; class Gammaproteobacteria; order Burkholderiales; family Burkholderiaceae_F; genus JADJWR01. The sequence continues at coordinate 8,598 of JBHJND010000594.1, read as the reverse complement.
GAAGCCGCGATCCCGGCCTTCCAGCAGGCGATCGCCGCGCAGGAGAACCTGATATCGATCCTGCTCGGCCGCAATCCGGGGCCGATTCCGCGCGGCAGGACCATCGACCAGCTGCTGGCACCGGTGATCCCAGGCGACCTGCCGGCCGCGCTGCTGCTGCGCCGGCCGGACATCCTGCAGGCCGAGCAGAACCTGGTGGCGGCAAACGCCAGTATCGGCGCGGCGCGCGCGCAGTACTACCCGAACCTGTCGTTGCAGGCCGCGCTGGCCACCACGGCGACCGCCTTCAGCAGCCTGTTCAGCGGCCCGGCGGCGGCGGGGCTGATCGGCGCCGGCCTGACCGGGCCCGTGTTCACCTTCGGCGGCATCGAGGGCCAGGTGGCCTCTGCCGAGGCCGGCGAAAGGCTGGCGCTGGCCGTCTACCAGCAGACGGTGCTCAACGCGCTGCGCGAGACCAACGACGCGCTCAGCGGCTCGCAGCGGCGGCTGGAGGAGTTCAACGCCCAGCGCGGGCGCGTCGACTCGCTGCGTGAATTCGCCCGCCTGGCCAGGCTGCGGTTCGACAAGGGCGTGGCCGGTTACCTGGACGTGCTGGTGGCGGAGAACGAGTTGTTCGCCGCCGAACTGGCCTCGGTCGGCCTGCAGGCCGGCCGTTACACGCAGCTGGTCAACGTCTACCAGGCGATGGGCGGCGGCTGGGTGGACATCGCCGCCGAGTCCGCGCCCAGGCCGCTGGGGGCGGTGGCCGCGCAGGGCAGGCCATGAGGCCGCGCCCGACAGTTCGAAACACGCAAACGGCGCCTTGCCGGCGCCCCATCCGAACGGCCTTTCACTGATGAAAATGCTTTGCCATCTCCCCACACCGACGGCGCTCGCGGGCGCGGCGCTGATGGCCGCGCACACGCTGGCGGCGGCCCAGGCGGCGCCGTCGTCGATGGCCGAGTGTGCCGCGATCTCCGGCGACAGCGAGCGGCTGGCCTGCTACGACCGCCTTAGCGGCCGGGCCGCGCGGCCTTCGCCGGAGGCGAAGAAGGAAGCGGCGGCGCCGCCGGCGCCGGCTCCCTCCGGCGGCCAGACCGTGGTCGCAGCGGCCCCGGCTGCGGCCCCGGCGGGCAGAGGATCGATGTTCGACAAGGCCTGGGCCTTCGATCCTTCCAGCGCGCGCTACGACGTCTCGTTCTATGCGCCGAACTACTTCCTCTTCGGTCGCTACACCACGGACCTCAACACCGCGCCCTTCGACCCGCTGCGCGGTGGCGACGTGCTGTCCCCGGGCACCGAGCTCGACTCCACCGAAGCGGCTTTCCAGGTGAGCTTCAAGTTCAGGCTGTGGACCACCGACGACCGTCGCTGGGGGACATGGGTGGCGTACACCCAGCAGAGCCAATGGCAGCTGTACAACGACTCGGGCAGCGCGTCGCGGCCGTTCCGCGAGACGAACTACATGCCGGAGGTGATCCTCAGCCACAAGCCGGGCCTGACGTGGGGCGACCTGCAGTGGAACCTCTTCAACCTCGCCTTCAACCACCAGTCGAACGGCCGGTCCGACCTGCTATCGCGCAGCTGGAACCGGGTGATCGCCAGCTTCGGTGTCGAGAACGGCAATCTGGGCGTCCTCGGGCGCGTGTGGTACCGCATCCCCGAGTCCAGCGACGACGACGACAACCCGACGATTTCCGACTACTACGGCTGGGGCGACCTGTCGGCGATCTACAAGTGGCGCGGCCAGAGCTTCGCCGCGACGATCCGCGGCAACCCCAGCACCGGCAAGGGTGCCGGCCAGCTGACCTGGACCAGCGCGCCCTTGCTCGGCCCGGTGCGCGGCTACGTGAAGCTGTTCAGCGGCTACGGCGAGACGCTGATCGACTACAACTGGCGACAGACGACCATCGGCATCGGCGTGACACTGAACGACTGGCTGTAGCAGCGCCTGCCGGCCCTCGGCGGCGACGCGCCGCTCAGCGCTCGAAGCGCTGCCCAGGTGGGAGCGTGAACCAGCCGCCGCCCTTCGTGGCGAGGCCGAAGCCGACGGCGTACAGCGACTGCATCTGCGCCGGGTCGAAGATCTCGGCGCCGCCCATCTTCACGTCGTCCGGGATGGTGACCCACTGGAAGCCCGCCTGCTCGCGCTGGGCGTGGCTGAAGATGCGGAACAGGTCGCCCACCACGGCGGCGCGGCCCGAGGCGTCGATCACCCGCACCGCGATCTGCGGCAGCGAGCGGCCGACCGGTTCGGGCTGCGGGATCAACTGGCCGTTGTGGATGATGAAGATGTCCTCGAAGCCGGCGCCGCCGTGGCCGCCGCGCTGGCGGACGATCGAGCCGCGGAACACGCCGCCGCCGGCGAACACGCGCGCGCCGACGCCGCCGTCCACATGCATCTCGTCATATCGCGGCCCGTCGGGCTGCAGTTCGACCTCAAACATCACCGGCGGGAAGGCCACCGGGATCGAGGCAGAGGCCAGCATCACCTGGCGGAACAGCGCCAGCGCCTCGGGCCGGCCGCTGGCGGCGATCAGGCCCATGTTCCAGACCACGAAGCGCGGCGCGTCGATGTCGGTAGTGCCGATGTACAGGCGCCGCCCTTGCCGGTGCGCCTGCGCCACGCGCCGCAGCAACTCCTCGTCGACGTGGCGGGCGATCAGCGCCTGCAGCGGCCCGGTGTCGGCCAGCGCTTCGCCGGCGAGCACCTGCGTGAGCTTGGACAGGATCGAGCCGACGACGAAGATGTCGCGCGTGCGCGTCGTCGTGTAGAACTCGCGCAGCGCCCCGTCGAACTCGGCGCCGAGGAAGGCGAAGGGCGCCATCAGCGCGCCGGTGGAAACGCCGGTGACGATCTTGAACACCGGCCGCGCGCCGGTGCTCGACCAGCCGTTGAGGTAGCCGGCGCCGAAGGCGCCGTTGGCGCCGCCGCCCGACAGTGCCAGGTGCGGATAGCGCACCGTGCCGTCGGCTCCCGGCGGGAAGTCCCGCGGCGACTCCTGGGCGAACGACTCCGCCAGGTCGCTTTCCATGCTCTCGCTGCGCTGGCCGGCCCACGCCCGCACCTCGGGCAGCCGCGGGATCGTTGCCGCCAGCGAGCGCTGCGGCGGCAGCGGATTGCGCGGCAGCGAGCCGCAGGCGCCGATGGCGGTGGCCAGGCAAAGAGCCGCACCCGTGCGCGCGATGCGCGAGAGTCCCGGCGCGGTGCCCTGGCGCGCAACCTGCATCGGCCGCCTACTCGAAGTGCTGGCGCGGCAGCAGAAAGAACCAGGACGCGAGGACGAACGGCGCGGTCAGCGTGGGAATGCCGAAAGGCGCAACGACGACGTTCAGCGCGCCCTGGACGACGACGGTGAACACCGTGCCCAGCAGCGCGTAGATCGCAACACGCATGCCCGGCTTGTAGAAGACGGCGCCGAGCGCGATTGCGGTCAGCACCGGGCTGAAGCCCATCAGCCCGCCGGTGATGAGGTCGCTCTCGGCGCCCAGCAGGTGTGCCGTGGCGACAGCGACGATCGCGCCGCCGACGGCGAACGCCGCGGCGGCCAGGGAGTTCACGGCGAGCCCCGCGAGCAGCAGCAGCGCGGCGGGCAGGCTGGCCTTCAGGAACACCTGGCCAATGCTCCTGAGCACCCCCTGGACGAAGTCGCCCGGCGCGAGCGGGTTGGCTGCGGCCGGATCGATCGGCACGATCTCCGCCGCCATCGGCAGAGCGCTGCCCTCGACGGCCGAGAAGGCGTAGGTGGCGAGCAGGAACAGCCATGCCGTGAGGACGAACGGCGCGGTCAGCGCGGCCACCCCCCAGTTCTTGAAGACGTTGGCGATGCCGAGGGTGACCGGCACCGAAACGGCAGCGCCGAGCACGACATAGACCCACCACGCCGGCGAGACGGCCAGGAAGGTGCCGAAGGCGAGCCCGACCAGATAGGGGTTGTAGCCGTACAGGCCGGCGGCGAGCCCGGCCGCGTCGACGCGCAGCCACTGGGCGGTCAGCGTCCCCGCGACCACCGCCAGCAGGCCACCTATCGCCACCTGCGGCATGCCGGCCTCGAACGATCCCCAGCCGATGGCGACCAGGAAGAGCAACCCGGACAGCGGGTTGTCCTGGAACATCACCTGCCCGATGCCGCGCAGGTTCAGGTCGACGAAGCGCAGGATCGTCGAGCCGGCGCACCGGCCCGCCCACCACGACAGCAGCGCACTCATCGTCGTCTCCGAAATCAGCGCCAGAAGAAGGGCGGCGGGATCGCCGTCCCGGTGACTTCCTGGCGCACGATGGCCCAGAACTCGCGCACCTTCGCCTTGACCTGCGCCGTCTCGCGGCCGAGCGCCTTGAAGATCAGGCCGGCGTCGTTCGGCAGGTGGCAGGCGCCGAACGCGACGCCGCTTGCCGCATCGACTTCGGCGTCGACCCGCGCATGGATGCGATCGGCGGCTTCCTTCGGCGTCAGCAGGATCGCGTTGCCGAAGACGTCGAACGAATCCATCACCCCGGTCTGGCGCACCGGCCGGCGTGCCGGGTCGATCACCAGCTTCTCGGTGAACAGGCTGCAGCCGCCGGGCCGCTCGGCGACGACTGCCAGCGACAGCACTGTGGCGCCGAAGCACTCGTCGGGGTGGTGGTGCTTGCGCCCCGGCTGGACGATCTCGGCGTAAAGCAGCGTCGCCGTCGGCGCGATGGAGATCCGCGTATCGGAGAGGAACCGCGCCCGGCGGTGCGGGATCAGCGGCTCGGGCAGGAACTCGAGGTAGGCGCCGTCGGCGAGCGCGATCGACTGCGTCTGCACCGCGCAGTTGGCGTCCATCGAGTGCACCTTGGTCGCCGACTGGGTGGTCAGGTGCGCCCGCGCCCCCGGCGCCAGCGTCACCTCGAGCGCCAGCCGGTCGCCCTGCAGCACGCAGCCCGAGGTCGTGATCATGAACAGCCAGGCGAGGTCGGGCGCCTCCGGCTCGGGGTACAGGACGCGCTGCGCCATGTACGGCGCGCGCCGGTCGAGGTCGGCGAGGATCGTCTGCCCGTCGCGCCGCTCGAAGCCGAGCCGCAGGAATCCGGTCTTGCCGACGGCGCCGCTGGCCATCTGCGGCGGCTCGTCCTGGAAGGCGGCGAGTTCCGCCGCCGTGCGGGCGAGCGCCTCGGCGGCCGCCCACGGGGCCAGCATAGGCGAGCGCTCGGCGGCGCCCATTCAGGCCGGCTGCCGGGCCGGCAGCGGCAGGTCGAACAGCAGGTCGCTGCGGATCAGCTCGACCAGCCGCGGGATGCCTTCGCCGGTCTTGCAGTTGGTGAAGATGAACGGCTTGTCGCCGCGCATCAGCCGCGAGTCGCGCTCCATCACCTCGAGGCTCGCCCCGACGTACGGCGCGAGGTCGGTCTTGTTGATCACCAGGATGTCCGACTGCGTGATGCCTGGGCCGTTCTTGCGCGGGATCTTGTCGCCGGCGGCCACGTCGATCACGTAGATGAAGAAGTCGACCAGCGCCGGCGAGAAGGTGAGCGTCAGGTTGTCGCCGCCGCTTTCGATCAGCACCACGTCGCCGTCGGGGAAGCGCGCCTCCATGTCCTCGACCGCCGCCAGGTTCATGCTCGGGTCCTCGCGCACCGCGGTGTGCGGGCAGGCGCCGGTCTCGACGCCGAGGATGCGTTCCTCGAGCAGGATGCCCTTCAGGGTCCGCTGCACGTGCTTGGCGTCCTCGGTGGTCACCACGTCGTTGGTGATGATCAGCACCTTGATGCCCATCTCGAGCAGGCGCGGCGTGATCGCCTCGACGATCGCCGTCTTGCCCGAGCCGACCGGGCCGCCGACGCCGATCCGCGTGATCTTCTTCGCCAAGTTCCGCACTCCTTCAGTTCATGAACAGGCGCACGTGCGCCTTGACGTGCACCGCCGCCAGCACCTCGGTCAGTGGCGCGAAGCCGGCCATGTCGTCCAGCCGCGCGGCGGCGGCGGCCTCGTAGGCGGCGTCGGCGCCGGCGTCGAGCCGGTACAGGATGCGCTGCGTGTCGACGTGACTCACCTTCATCAGCCGCAGCGCGGCGCTCAGGATCATCGAGGCGACGCCGTACTGGTGAACGACGAAGGCGTCGCGTTCGGTGAGTCCCTGCGCGGCAAAGTTCACCGCCAGCGACACCGGGTAGCAGCCGGGCGTGGCGCCGCTGTCGATCCGCTCCCGCCACGCCGCCAGCAGCGGCACACCGATTACCTCGGCGCCCATCTCGGCGAACTTCTTGCCCATGCGCACCGACATCGTCCGCGTCTCGCGCGAGAGCTTGCGCGCGTAGAGCCGCTGGTCGATGCGGACGACTTCATGCATGTCGCCGGCGGCTGCGGCGCGGTGCGCCCGGACGAGCCCAATGCCGTCGCCGAGCGCCGCCTGCTCGACGGCGGTGCGCGTGAACGCGTGCAGCGTCTCGCCGTCGGTCACCACGCGCTTCTGGATGGCCGACTCGAGGCCGCCCGAGAACGCGAAGCCGCCGACCGGGAACACCGAGTCGCCGAACTGCAGGGCGCGGGCGAGCGAGGCGCCGCCGGCCGGCAACGGCGCGCCGCCTTCTTTCGGCGTCATCGGCGGTGCCGGGGATCGTCCGCCGCGCCGCCGGCGTGCGGATGGTCGTGCGGATGGGCGTGGCCGTGGGCGTGCGGGTGTGCGTGAGCGTCGGCTCGCGCGGTCGGCGGGCGCGGGTACGTCCTGCCGGTGTCGGCGTCCACCGCGACGTACTGCTCGTGCGTGTGCGTATGCACCGGACCCTCGGCGCCGCCGAACAGCCGGCGCGACTCGTGCGGGGCGAGGTAGGGGACGATCTCGCCGCCGGCGACGAACTCGTAGCGGATGCCCTCGAAGCGATGGGTGTTCATCACCGAGCTCATCACCTTGCGGTCGACCGTGAGCGGCACGTACACGAGCTTGCCCTTGACCAGCGCCGGCCAGTGCTGGTTGCCGAGCGCGTGGCCGAGCTCGACGCAGGTGCGCATCGCGACTTCCGGCGACGCTTCGGCCAGGCTGTCCAGGTGGATGATCATCACGTCGCGCAGGCTGATCCGCGCCACGACGGCGCGCGAGGCGGCGGCGTCCCAGACCAGCACGTCGCCGTCGCGCATGAAGGCGCCGCGGTCGAGCGACACCGCCAGTTCGACGCCGGCCGCGGTCTTCTTGCGGAAGCGGTTCTTCTGCGCCTCCCAGTGGTCGAGCGGCAGCGGGTCGACGGTGGCGGCGGCCAGCCGCGCCGCCCACTGGGGGTCGGCGGCGTTGCCGAGCACGGTTTCGACGAGGATCACCGGCGCGGCCCCTCAGCTGAAGAAGTACTTCTGGTTGAGCGAGACCGTCTTCAGCGGCGCCACGGTCGCGTGCTTGCCGTCGACCGTGACGGCGAAGGTCTCCGGGCTGACCTCGATCTTCGGCGTGCCGGCGTTGCGCACCATGTCGCGCTTGCCGATCTTGCGGGTGTTGCGGATCGCCATCACCTGGCGCTCCAGCCCCAGCTTCTTCTTGATGCCGGCGGCGTGCGCCGCCCGCGAGACGAAGGTGATGCAGGTGTCGGGCAGCGCCTTGCCGAAGGCGCCGAACATCGGCCGGTAGTACACCGGCTGCGGCGTCGGCAGCGACGCGTTCGGGTCGCCCATCACCGCCCAGCTGATGACGCCGCCCTTGAGCACGAGCTTCGGCTTGGCGCCGAAGAACGCCGGCTCCCACAGCACCAGGTCGGCGATCTTGCCGACCTCGACCGAGCCGAGCACGTGCGAGATGCCGTGCGTGATCGCCGGGTTGATGGTGATCTTGGCGACGTAGCGCAGGACGCGGAAGTTGTCGTTGCCCCTGGCGTCCTCCGGCAGCTTGCCGCGGCCGGTCTTCATCGCGTCGGCGGTCTGGATGGTGCGCAGCCAGCACTCGCCGATCCGGCCCATCGCCTGCGAGTCGCTCGACATCATCGAGATCACGCCGAGGTCGTGCAGCACGTTCTCGGCGGCGATCGTCTCGGCGCGGATGCGGCTCTCGGTGAACGCCACGTCCGACGGGATGTCGGGGCTCAGGTGGTGGCACACCATGATCATGTCGTACAGCTCCGCCTGCGAGTTGATGCCGTAGGGCAGCGTGGGGTTGGTCGAGGACGGCAGCACGTTGGGCAGCGCCGAGATCCTGATGATGTCCGGCGCGTGGCCGCCGCCCGAGCCCTCGGTGTGGAACGAGTGCACCGCGCGGCCCTCGAACGCGTCGATCGTGTCCTCGACGAAGCCAGACTCGTTCAGCGTGTCGGTGTGGATGCACACCTGCACGTCCATCTCGTCGGCGACGGTGAGCGCCGAGCGCAGCACCGCCGGCGTCGTGCCCCAGTCCTCGTGGCACTTGAAGCCGACCGCGCCGGCCTCGATCTGTTCCATCAGCGCCGCCTTGCCATGGCCGTGGCCCTTGCCGAGGATGCCGACGTTGACCGGCCAGTTCTCGAAGGCGCGCAGCATCATGCGGATATTTCCCGGCCCCGAGGTAACGGTGGTCGCGTTTGAGCCGTCGGACGGGCCGGTGCCGCCGCCGATCAGCGTGGTGGTGCCATTCGAGAGCGCGGCATGCGCCTGCTGCGGCGAAATGTAATGAATGTGGGTATCGATGCCGGCCGCCGTCAGGATC
>JBHJND010000593.1:0-4467 GCA_048497655.1 Caballeronia novacaledonica | reverse complement strand
CGTCCCGCAACTGCGGCGAATGCACCGTTTGCTGCAGCGGGTGGCTCAGGGCCGAGATCCACGGCCACCACATGGGCGGCGGCGTCGCCTGCCACTTCCTCAAGCCCGAGGGTTGCGGGATCTACGAGAGCCGCCCGCAGGTGTGCCGGGACTTCGTCTGCGGATGGCTGATGCCCGGCAGCCCCTTCCCGGATCACTGGCGCCCGGACAAGATCGGCGTGATCATCCGCGCCGACAGGTGGCAGGACAAGCGCTGCTGGCTCCTGGTCCACGCAGGCCAGGACCCCGGCGAGGATGTGCTGGAGAAGATGCGGCAGCACACGATCGCCACCGGCGAGCCGCACGTGATCAAGAAGAGCAATTCGTGGCTCTGCTTCGGCAAGCCGGAGTTCCAGCAGGCCATGGTCAGGGTCGCGCAGGAGGCCGTGGGCGAGGTCGAGTTCAAGACCACCTTCCTGCCGTCGTAGGGTCTCCGCCGGCGCCTGGCTCGCGTGTCCGGCAGGGCGGTGGCGGGTCGCGCGACCGGTCTACTTCGTCAGCAGCGCATTGACCGCCCGCAGGTCGTCCTCGCTCAGCGCGCCGACCGATGCCTTCAGGCTCAGCCCGCTGAGCAGGAAGGTGTAGCGGGCCTTCTTCAGGTCGCGCTGCGTCGAGACGAGCTGGGTGGTGGCGTTCAGCACGTCGAGCAGGATCCGCACGCCGACCCGGTAGCCGAGCTGGGTCGACTCCAGCTGCGTGCGCGCCGAGCGCTCGGCGGACTCGAGCGCCTGCACCTCGGCCAGGCCGTAGTTCACGCCGGTGAAGGCGGCCCGCGCGGCATTGGCGGCGCTGCGGCGGGCGGTCTCCAGGTCGCTCAGCGACTTGTCCTGCAGCGCCACCGCCTCCCGCACGCGGCTCTGCGTCAGCCCGCCGGTGTACAGCGGCATGGTCAGCTGCAGGCCGATGTTGCCCGTGTTGGTGCGGAACGAGCTGTCGGTCGTCTGCGTGCCGTTGAAGCGGTTGATGTTGTAGCCGGCGACCAGATCGACCGTCGGCTTGTAGCCGTCCTTGGCGCGCTGGATCTCGCGCGTGGCGATCTCGCTGTTGACCCGCGCGATCTGCACGCCATAGTTCGAGTCCTCGGCGCCCCGGACCCAGTTGGCGATCTCGTTCGGCTGCGGCAGCTCCAGCTTCGGGACGTCGGCAAGCTCCGCCAGCACCTGGGGGTCGCGGCCGACGATCGCCGTCAGCTCGTTGCGGCGGACCAGCAGGGTGCCGACCGCCACCTGCAGGGCGGCGACGATCTGGTCGTAGCGGGCCTGCGCCTCGTTCTGGTCGACGATGGTCTTGGTGCCGACCTCGAATTCGTGCTTGGCCTGCGCCAGCTGCTGCAGCGTCGCCTCCTTCTGCACCTCCAGCGCGGTGACCTGGTCGCGCGCGGCGAGCACGTTGAAGTAGGCCGTGGACAGACGCAGCGCCAGGTCCTGCCGCGCCTGCGCCAGCACGCTTTCGCCCTGCAGGACGACCAGCTTGGCCTGCTCCAGCGACTCCCAGTTCTGCGGCCGGTACACCGGCACCGTCAGCGACAGGCCGCCGCCGTAGTCGCCGAAGTTGTTGCTGAGGTCCTGCGGGCTGATGTCGTAGGTGTACTGGTTGGCGCGGCCGAGCAGGTTCAGGTTCGGCAGCAGGGCCGAGCGGGCCTGCGGCTCGCGCTCGAGCGTGGCCAGGTACTGCGCCTTGGCGGCGGCGTACTGCGAGTCGTTGTCGAGCGCCTGCCGGTACAGCGCCAGCAGGTCGTTGCGCTGCATGGTCCGCGCCGCCTCGCGCAGCGGCGCGGTGGGGTCGTCGAGCTTCGACGCGGTCTGTGCCACGGCCGACAGTGAGAAAGCCAGCGCCACTGCGCCGGCAACCACCGCCACCGACGCGGCAGGAAATCCCGGTTTGCGCGATGCCATCGCCGTCTCCATGGGGTGCCTGTTCATCTTCACTTCAGTAAGTGGCCATCTTCGGGTCGACCTGCCGTGCCCAGGCGTCTACGCCGCCGCTCAGGTTGTAGACGTCGGCGAAGCCCTGCCGGGCCAGCCACATCGCGACGTGCGCGCTGCGGCCGCCATGGTGGCAGATGCAGACGACCGGTTGCTGCGGGTCGAGCTGGTCGAGCTGCGCCGGCAGCGCGCGCATCGGCACCAGCCGGCTGCCGGCGATCTGGCAGATCTGCTGCTCCCAGGGTTCGCGCACGTCGAGAAGGTGCGGTGCGGCGCGTTCCTGGTCCTGCAGCCACTGGGCAAGCGCGGGCGCCGAGATCGTCTTCATCAAAAGCGAAACGCCGACGGCCGCAGCGCATTGGCGAGCGGCCTGGCCACCGTCTCGAACAGCCGCAGCGTGTCGCAGGCCGACTCCGTCACCCGGGTGACGATCTGCGCCGACATCGCCGGCGGCTCGCCGACGATCGCCGCCATGCGGCCGCCGACCTTCAGCTGCGCCGGCAGCTCGGGCGGCATCAGCGGCAACCCGCCGGAGACGATGATCACGTCGTAAGGGGCGCGGGCCGCCCAGCCGCGCGAGCCGTCGCCGGTCTCCACGCGCACGTTGTGCACGCCGTTGCGCCGCAGGTTGGCGGCGCCGAAGGCGGCCAGCAGCGGGTTGATCTCGACGGTCAGCACGTGCTGCGCCCGGTGCGCGGCCAGCGCCGCCATGTAGCCGGAGCCGGTGCCGATCTCCAGCACGTGCTCGTGCCCGCGGATGCCCAGCTCCTGCAGCAGGCGCGCCTCGACCTTCGGCGCGAACATACACTCCCCGGTATCGATGCCGTCGATCCGCAGCGGGATCTCCATGTCGGCGAAGGCGAGCAGCCGGAAGGCGGGCGGCACGAACAGCTCGCGCCGCACCACCAGCAGCAGGTCGAGCACCGACTGGTCGAGCACTTCCCACGGCCGGATCTGCTGCTCGACCATGTTGTGGCGCGCCTGCTCGATGTCCAGCGGCGGCAACTCAGTAGTCATCGGATCGTTGGTCGCGGTGAAAGCGAAGCGGTCGCAGTTTAGCAACCCGCCCGCGTGCGTTACGGCACTTCATGCCGCGGAATCCGCGTTTCATCGCCCGTTTGCGGCCCGGGCGGAACGCCGCCTTCGCCGCTTGCCGCCGCGGGGTAGGGCGGCGAAGGCGCGTCAGTAAACTGTGGGCTCTGTCGATGCGGCATACCGGCACGCCCCGGCGGCGTGCAATCTCCCCGATGGCAAACCGGTTCCGACGGCCCGGCCTGATCGCCGTGCTGATCCTCGCGATCGCTGCGGCGGCCGCGGCGTACCACTGGACGACGCGCGACGAGAAGCAGGCGCCCGCCTATCGTTTCGCCAAAGTCGAGCGCGGGCCGATCACGGCGACTGTGGCCGCCTCCGGCACGCTCAATCCGGTGACCTCGGTGCAGGTGGGCACGCAGGTCTCCGGCCAGATCAAGGAGCTGTTCGTCGACTTCAACTCGCCGGTCATGGCCGGCCAGTTGATCGCCCGCATCGACCCGGAGACCTTTCTGTACCGCGTGCGGCAGAGCGAGGCCGATGTCGAGGCCGCCCGCTCGGCGCTCGGCCGGGCGCAGGTCAGCCTGCTCAACGCGCAGCGGGACCTGGACCGCACGCGCGAACTGGTCAGCAGGAACTTCGTGTCGCCGGCGGAACTGGACAGCAAGCAGGCCGCATTCGACCTGGCGCGCGCCGACGTGAAGAACACCTCGGCGGTGATCGCCCAGCGCGAGGCCTCGCTTGCCTCGGCCCGCGTCGACCTGGGGCGAACGGAGATCAAGGCGCCGGTCGACGGCGTGGTGATCAAGCGCAGCGTCGACGTCGGCCAGACGGTGGCGGCCAGCCTGCAGGCGCCGGAGCTGTTCATCATCGCCCGTGACCTGCGCGACATGCAGGTGGAGACGTCGATCGACGAAGCCGACGTCGGCCGCATCCGCCTCGGCCAGCGTGCCACCTTCACGGTCGACGCGTTTCCCGGGCGCACCTTCGGCGGCGAGGTGCGCCAGGTGCGCAAGAGCGCGCAGACGGTGCAGAACGTCGTGACCTACACGGTGCTGGTGTCGGCCGCCAACCCGGACGGCCAGCTGATGCCCGGCATGACGGCCAACGTGCGCATCGTCACCGACACCCGCGACTCGGTGCTGAAGATCTCCAACGCCGCCCTTCGCTTCCGGCCGCCCGGCGAGGGCGCGGGCAGCGACGCCAAGGCGGCCGCCGACGCCAAGGCGGCGGCCGAGAAGGCGGCGCCGCCGTCGGCCGGCGGCGCCGGCGGCCAGCTGCAGCAGCTGCGCGAGCGGCTGGTGGCCGAACTGAAGCTCGACGAGGCGCAGCAGGCGCGGACACAGGCGATCTTCGACCAGGCGCGCGGACGCTTCATGAGCCTGCGCGAGCTTCCGGAGGAGGCTCGCGCCAAGGCCTCGGCGACCGTGCGGGCCGAGATGCGCGCCGGCATCGAGGAGATCCTCAGGCC
>JBHJND010000592.1:0-3551 GCA_048497655.1 Caballeronia novacaledonica | reverse complement strand
GCCAGCTGCCGGTCTTGAAGACTTCCGTGCTGCCGGTGGTCCAGATCGCCGGGATGGGTGCGCTCATGCAGCAACCTCGAGACGACGACCGCTCAACTGCGCATCGACCCACGCATGGCCGTCCTTGCAGGCCGCGATGTTCTCTTCGCGCTTCTTCGGCGCCTCCTCGCTCAACGTGCGGATCAGCACCTCGAGCGCCGGCGCCTCGATGGCGCGGGAAAAGGCGCCGAGCAGGGCCGAGTTGACGATGCGGCCGAGGCCGTGCCGGCTCGAGATCGAGATGCCGTCGACCGGGATCACCCGATAGTTGGGCAGCGCCTGGGCAAAGTGCTCGGCCGACTGCGCCGAGTTGACGACGATCAGCGTGTCGGGCCGCGCTGCGCCGAGCAGCCGCGAGTCGAGCAGCGTCGCGTCGAAGCAGAGGATGGCGTCGGCCCGCTCGATGTCGCAGCGCAGGCGGACCGGCCGGTCATCGACACGGATGAAGGAACTGACCGGCGTGCCGCGCCGGGCGCCCCCGTAGGAGGAGAAGGCCTGCACCTGCCGGCCGGCGGCGAAGAAGGCCATCGCCAGCAGGTTGCCGGCGGTCTGCGCGCCCTGGCCGCCGCGGCCCTGGATGATGATCTGCAGCAAGTCCCTGCCCCCTGCCTCGCGCCCGTCCGCACGATAGCGGCACGCAGCCTATGCCCTTTCACGGCGCCCAATCTAGGCCGATGCTCGCCATTCGTCGAATTGATTGTCAAAATCGACGACATTTACGGAACAGATACATAGACAAGAATGAACTTCCGCCACCTCGACCTGAACCTGCTGCGCGTGCTGGCGGCGATCTACCGCACCGGCTCGGTGACGGTGGCCGGCCAGCAGCTCGCGCTCTCGCAGCCGGCGACCAGCAACGCGCTGGCGCGCCTGCGCGAGTTCTTCGGTGACGAGCTGTTCGTCCGCTCGCCGCGCGGGCTGCACCCGACGCGCACCGCGCAGCGGATCGCGCCGGCGGTGATCGCGCACCTGCAGGCGCTGGAAGCCACCGTGCTCAGCGCCGAGGGCTTCGACCCCGCCGAAAGCAGCGTGCACTGGCGGCTGTCGCTGTCCGACCTCGGCGAGATCCTCTTCCTGCCGCCGCTGGCGCAGGCGTTGCGCAGCGAGGCGCCGAATTGCCAGCTTTCGAACGTGGCCGTCGCCGCCGGCCAGGTCGCCGAGGCGCTGGAGGCGCGCGACATCGACATCGCGGTAGGCATCCTGCAGGCCGGCCACGGCGGCATCGCAGGCGAGACGCTGTTCGAGGAGCGCTTCGTCGGCATCACCGCCCGCGACTGGAAGCCGCCGTCCGGGCCGGCCGGCAAGTCGCTGGACGCGAAGCAGTTGGCCGGCGCGGCGCTTGCCGTGGCGACGCCGTTGGCGACCGTGCACGGCAGCGTCGAGGCCAGGTTGAAGCAGCTGAAGCTCGCCGGCCGCGCCGTGCTGCACGCGCGCCACTTCGGCGCCCTGCCGGAACTGGTGGCCCGCACCGACCTGCTGGCGATCGTGCCGCGGATGTTCGCCGAGTCGCTGGCGCCGCGCTACGAGGTGCGCATCTGGGAACTGCCCGACGTGGCGCCGACCTACGCCGTGCGCATGCTGTGGCATGCGTCGGCCAGCGGCGATGCGGCGCACGCCTGGCTGCGGGCGCTGATCAAGCGGCTGTTCGCGCGCGCCGGCGATGCGCCTGCGCGCGGCGACGGCAGCTGACGCCGGCCTAGATCTCGCAGGCGAGCCGCGTCGCCTGCTCGATCGCCCGCGCGGCATCGAGTTCAGCGGCGGCGTCGGCGCCGCCGATCAGCCGCGGCCTGGCGCCGCGCGCGACGAGGCCGTCGTAGAGATCACGGTCGCTCTGCTGGCCGGCGCAGACGACAACGTGGTCGACCGGCAGCACCTTCGCCTCGCCGTCGACGAGGTAGTGCAGGCCCGCGTCGTCGATCGCCGTGTAGGTGGCGCCGGCGACCATCTCGACCCCGGCCTCGCGCAGCCTGCCCTTGAGGATCCAGCCTGTGGTCTTGCCCAGGTCGGCGCCGAGCTTGTCGGCCTTGCGCTGGAACATGTGCACTTCGCGCCTCGGCGGGCGCGCGCCGCCGGTCGAAGTGGTGTCGAGCCCGCCCGTTGTTGCCCCCGGATCGACGCGCCAGGCGTCGAAGAACTTCTCCGGCCGCAGCGCTTGCTCGGCAGCACCAACCAGGAATTCGGCGACGTCGAAGCCGATGCCGCCGGCGCCGATGATCGCGACCCGCCGGCCGACCTGCTTCCTGCCCGTCAGCACATCGACGTACGAGACGACATTCGGGCGATCGATACCCGGCAGATCGGGTAGGCGCGGCTTGACCCCGGTGGCAAGGACGATCTCGTCGAAGCCTCCGGCCAGCAGTCCGCCGGCATCCACACGCTCGCCGAGCTTCACCCCGACCGCAAGCCGCGCCAGCCGCACGCGGAAGTAGCGCATCGTTTCGTTGAACTCGCCCTTGCCGGGCACGGCGACCGCCAGGTTCAGCTGGCCGCCGAGCTTCTCCGCCGCCTCGAACAGAGTCACACGGTGCCCGCGCTCGGCCGCGTTGACGGCGAACGCCAGGCCGGCCGGCCCGCCGCCGACCACGGCGATGCGCTTCGGTGCAGGCGCCGGGGCCGAGGCGAAGTCGATCTCGTTGCCGGCGCGCGGATTCACCAGGCACGATGCCGGCCGCTCGGTGAAGATGCGGTCGAGGCAGCTCTGGTTGCAGGCGATGCAGGTGTTGATCTCGTCGGCCCGCCCCTCGCGCGCCTTCTTCGCGAACTCGGGATCGGCCAGCAGCGGCCGCGCCATCGACACCAGGTCGGCAGTGCCGTCGGCGAGCAGCGCCTCGGCAAGTTCGGGGTTGTTGATGCGGTTCGAGGCGATCACCGGGATCGTCACCGCTTCCTTCACCCGCCGCGCGGCGAAGGCCCAGGCAGCGCGCGGCACGCTGGCGGCGATCGTCGGCACCGGCGACTCGTGCCAGCCGATGCCGGTGTTCAGGATGTCGGCGCCGGCCCGCTGCACGCCCAACGCCAGTTCCGCCGTGTCGCCGGCGCTTGTGCCGCCCTCGACCAGGTCGATCGACGAGATGCGATAGACGAGCAGGAAGTCGTTGCCGCAGGCGCGCCGCACCGCGCGGACGATGTCCACCGCCAGACGGCAGCGGTTCTCCAGCGAGCCGCCGTACTCGTCGTCGCGCCGGTTGGTGACCGGCGCGGTGAACTCGTTGATCAGATAGCCCTCCGAGCCCATGACCTCGACGCCGTCGTAGCCGGCCTCGCGCGCCAGCACGGCGGTGCGCGCGAAGTCATCGATCGTGCGCCGGATGTCCTGCGGCGACAGCGCGCGCGGCGTGTAGCGATTGATGCGCGCCCGGATCGCCGATGGCCCGACGCACTCCGGCACCTTGGCGTAGCGCCCCGTGTGCAGGATCTGCAGCGCGATGTGCCCGCCCTCGCGGTGCACCGCCTCGCAGACGGCACGATGCGGCGCCAGTTGTGACGCGTCGTCGAGGATCGGCCCGTCGGGC